>RSAS01000804.1 GCA_003934145.1 Candidatus Viridilinea halotolerans
CCGCCTCCCGCGTCTTTGCCTCCCGCCTCCCGCGTCTTCGCCTCCCGCCTCTCCCTACCCCCCCACCAGTCGCAGAATCGCCTCGGCCCCGCGCTCGGCGGCACCGGCGTACACCGGGGCGGGGTGGGCGCGCAGTTGGGCGAGGCCCTCGGGGGCGAGCCAAGTGGCGGCACCGGCGAGCATCTCTTCCTTGCGGTTGCCAATCAGCACCGCTGAGCCAGCGTCTACTAGGTAGCGCCATTCCGTCTCGTTGCGTGTGATCAGCAGGGGCGTCTGGAGTACGCCCGCCTCCTCTTGCAGCCCGCCGGAGTCGGTGAGTACCGCCGTGGCGCTGCCAATCAGTCGCAGGGTGTCGAGGTAGCCCAACGGTTTGCTCAGGCACAACTTGGGCGAAAGAGTCAGCCCCTGCTGCTTGAGTGCCGCAGCGGTGCGCGGGTGTACCGGGAAGACGATGGTATAGGTTTCGGCAAGCGTGTTGATGGCCTCGACCATGCCAGGCAGCACGCTGGGAATCGTGTTTTCGGCGCGGTGCAGCGTGAGCAGCAGGTAGTTCTTTTCGCGCAGTTCAAGTTGCTCCAGAATGGTCGAGTTCTGGGCATGCTCACGGTTGCGTAGCACCGCATCAATCGCCGTCGAGCCAATGGTGGCGATGATCTCCTCAGGCAAACCCTCGTTGCGTAGATTAGTCGTGGCAATCTCATCGGCGGCGAGCAGCAGGGCGGCGATGTGGTCAATAATGATGCGATTCTGCTCCTCAGGCATCGCCCGGTTGAATGATCGCCCGCCCGACTCCAGATGCACCACCGGAATATCGATTTTGCTCGCACAGAGCGCCCCGGCCATGGCGGTATTGGTATCACCCTGCACCAGCACCGCAGCGGGCTTTTCGCTGAAGAGAATTGGCTCAAGGCGCGCCAAAATGCGCGCCGTCTGCTCGCCGTGGGTAGCCGAACCAACCCCCAAGGCGTGTTGCGGATCGGGCAGTTGCAACTCGTGAAAAAAGATCGCATCTACATCGTAGGAATAGTGCTGCCCCGAATGGACGAGCACATGCTCGCAGCGCTCAGCGAGCAACGGCATCAGCGGCGAGAGCTTGATAATCTCTGGGCGCGTGCCCAGAATGGTGAGAACTTTTGGCATGGGTTTATTCCTTCACATAGCGGGGGTTTGGGGGAGGCTTTGCCTCCCCCAAAAGATTCTTTTTCTTCCATGTTGGCGGCGAAGCCGCCAACATGGAAGAAAAAGAATCTACCCCACAAATTCCAATTGCACCCCATAGTAGCGCTTCAAAAACAGTGCCAACTCTTGATAGACCGGATCAGCATCTGTCGTCATCTGGTTCTGGGTGAGATCGAGCCAGTGGTTGCTGTTGGTTGGTCGCCAAGCGGGGCGGCTGATCAGCCAGATGGTGCGCGTGGCGTCGTTGGCTATTGTTGGCGCATCCCCGTGGCTGGCGGCGAGCATGATCTGGTACGCTTGTCCTCGATAGTGCATGCGTAGATTACTGCCTTGCTGCTCCACCTTCAGCCCCCAATTTTGCTTGAGAACCAGATCGACGAAGTGGCGCACCATCTGTGCAGCGGCAGCATCAAGGCGGCGCGGGCTCATCGTGCGGCGCATGCGCTCCATCTGGCCCACGATCTGCGCCGGGTTGCCCTCGGCGATGCTCCCCGCCGGGAGGCTGCCCCCCACCACCGAGCGCGAATTGACAAAGCTGTTGTCGCCAATTTCGGCCCCTGGCTGCAAAAAGACCCCCGCTGCACACCAGACATAATCGCCCACGGTGACCGGCGCGAAGCGCACCCAGTAGCCCTCGGTAAAGGGCAGAAAGGAGCCGTGGGTATAGACCATTGAACGGGCACCGAGGGCGCTCCAACGGCCAATGCGTACATCCTCTTCGGTGTTGATCAGCGACTGCGGCCCGATATAGCTGTGTTCACCCACATGCAGCCCTGCCGCACCATAGACCAAGTTGAAGCTACTGATCAGCGCGTAGCGTCCCAGGCTGATCGCTCCGTCGCAACGGATCAGCGTCAGCGCCCGAATTTCGCTATAGTCACCCAACGTGATCTGACGCCCCATCAGGCTCGTGAACCAGCCGATGCGTACATGCCGCCCCACCTGCGCCCCGCAAAAGAAGCGCAGGAACGCGGGTTTCAGCGGCGGCGGCAAGATGAAGAGGATGATGAAAAGAAGGGTTTTGGAAATCATTATCTGTTCGGCAATGAGGGTATGGGAGAACCAGGTTCTCCCATACCCTCTACAAACCAGAACTCACGCGCTCAATGAGCGCCTGGCGCGCCCGCCAATGCTCAGCAATCGCGCCCGGCGTGGCAAACCAGACATCCTTGCGTCTAAAGAGATCGGCCCAGAGCTTGCGGTAGGTTGCGGCCCAGTCCGGAAAGAGCGCGTCGTCATACACGTAATCGTGAACATCAACGAGGAGCATGCCGCCGTGGGCCGCTGTGCGCTGCACCAACCCGCTCAGCAGCAGCATGCGGTCGCCCGGATTGTCTTGACGTTGACCAAAGAGATGGTCGTCCATCCAAGCGGTCGGCAGTTGCAGCGTGCCCAGGGCGCGGCGCTGACCAGCATGCCACGGATAGAAGGGCCAATTCGCGCCGCGCCGCCAACCCAGGTAGCGATTGTGCGTCAGCGAGGCGTCGTAGCGGAAGCCCACCTGCTCGTGGAGCAGCAGCGTCGCAGCGGGATCGGCGGGGTCGAGGTGCCAATAGTGGTGGCGGTTGCCATTGATCGGCTGCCCGCTGGCGCTGGCCAGCGCCGCGCGCTCGGCGGCGAATGTATCCGCACTCGTGTAGGCCAAATAACTCGCGTGCAGGCCAATCTCCCACCCCTCGGCAGCCAACTCGCGGAAGAGGGCGCGAAACTTGGGCCGGTGAATATCGTAAAACGTGTCGGGCAGCCCAGTGGCATACTCAACGAGCGAGCCTTTACGCGCCACGAAGAAGAAGGCGGAACGGGCATCATACTGTTTTTCAAGTTCCATCCATGAGCGAAAATGCCAGTGGCTATGCTGGCCCAGCGCCACTTCCAGGGCGGGACGCAACCCACGTTTGCCTTGGCGGGAAAGGATGCGCAACGGCTCGATCCAGCGAATAATCTCCGGGTAGTCCACATCATGGCCACAGGTTGCCGCCAATTTCGCGCCAAAGGGCCAGCGCGCCAGCCCCGGCGGGTAACCTAGTGCGCGCAACGTCTGGCCCAAGCGGGTCGCCATCGCACTCACCAGCGCCAAACGCAAAACGCCATACTCTAGCGTGGGCGTGCCCGTGAGATCGAGGTAGCCATGCTTACCCCGGGGATGCTGCTGCTCCTCTTGGCCACTCAGCAGCCAAAAGCAGGCAAAGATCAGATCGCGCTCGATAAAGCAACGGCCCGCTTGCATGCTCTGGGGCGGGCCGAAACTCGGCTCCACCGCAAAACGCGGACGCTCCCAGCCATCATGCTGCTCGACGCCTACCAGCCGTTGGGCAGCAGGCTGCGCCCACTGGCTCGGATGGGCGCGCAGCACCAGACGCGCAGCAGGCGCCCGCGCCGGATCGAGCGCATAGGCAAGATCGGGCGCAGCGCCCTCCCACGCCACCTCCTGCCAAGCATAGCCCAGCCCGGCCAGCAGCGTGCGCCACGTATAGGTAATTTCGGGCCGGAATGCGGCGAGAGCCGGATCGATGGCCAAGGTTAGGCGTGGTGGAGTCATAGTAAATCTTGTTGGTATGGTTTCACCTTGCGGCGATCGGCTTTACCGTTTGTGGGGAGGATGCGGAGGGCTATGCCCTCCGCATCCTCCCCACTGGGATGGGGGTTTTGCGGGGGCCATGCCCCCGCACCCCCAGCGC
>RSAS01000384.1 GCA_003934145.1 Candidatus Viridilinea halotolerans
AGTAGGGGCTTTAGCCCCGTAAGCAACCCTTGAACGGCGCTAAAGCGCCTACTACAAGCGGGTTTTGGGTCTTTGACCCTCACCCCCCCGCCCTTTCAGGTATGCAGTTTTTGGGCCATTCCGGGCCAAGTGTCAAGGGTTTTGCCATGAAATGTAATGGCTTACTATGTCTAAAAAACCATGCACCCCCAAACGGCTTAAGGCTACCCTCGCGGCCCTCGGTTTTGCCCCACCAACCAGCGACCTTGTAGCACCGTTTCGCTGTGGCATCTACGTCCTGCACCTATCTGATGCACGTTACTACGTCGGGCAATCAATTGATTTGCACGGTCGCCTGGCGACCCATCAGCGCATGTTTCCTGACATTGAGCAGGTGAGTTTTCTTAAGGTGCGTCGTCATAAGACGGAACTTGATGGGCAGGAGATCGCAACCATCCAGGCACTTGAGCGTCAATGTTGCGCACTGCTCAATATTGTTCACGTTAGCATCACCCATCAGTCATCGCCATTTGACGATCTCGTAACGCCCGATGAGCAGCAACACTGGCTGGCTGATCCGGCAAGGATTGGCAAGGGGATACGGCCAGCGGTAGATCCGAGTGTGCGTCTCAAACAAGCTGCAAAGCTCGCACGCCTGCGGCGGCGTGCGGATGCCGATGCGATCATTGCTTGCCTGCGCCAATATGTGGCGATGTGCCTGCCTAAACCGGCCAGCACTGAATCAGCCTACTGGAGCGTGAGTTGTTTGCCCTCCACCAATGCGCATAGCGCACCGCGTATCGCATGCTTCAACAGTAATACAATGGAGATCTTCGTGGTTGGCCACGTTAAGGGGGCGCCTAGCCATATTTGGGCTTTTCTCAACGTCTCGGCAAAGGGCTTTGCGCAGGCGTACCGCTCGCTGAAGCGCTTCAATGCTGTGCATCCCGATGCGACAGTAGAGCGGTTGGGCTATGCTACGGCGGGCCACGATCAGATCACGATCGCTGTTGCTGGGCTTGAGGTGCTTGAACAATTGTTGACTGATCCTGGTATTCTCGCCGCGGCGCGGCTATTTAATCTGCACCTGATGCGTAGGCGCACCAACTTTTATGCGCGTTATCACTGCTATGATTTGGCCGATCATCTGTTGGGGCTTAAGGCTGCGCGACGGGCGGGCTGAGTGATTGCCAAAACATACCATCCCAAAGGGCGGAGAGATGCATGAGTATTACTACGCCACAATTGATGACGGCTGAAGAATTTTGGCTGCTTTCTGGCAGTGAACAGAAGTCTGAATTGGTGCGTGGGGAAGTGATTGAGACGATGCTGCCAGGCGGTTTGCACGGGGCAATTGCCCTGCAGTTGGGGGCGTTGTTGCGCCTTTGGGCCAAGGCTGAGGCGCGTGGGGTGGTTGGGGTGGAGTCGGGTTTTGTACTGGGACGTGATCCCAATACCGTGCGCGGTCCTGATCTCTTCTTTGTTGCGAAGGAACGCATGCCCCCTGAGGGTATTCCCGAGGCCTTTTGGCAGCAAGCGCCCGATTTGGCTGTCGAGATTGTTTCGCCTTCTGAGTCTGCGGAAGATGTTCGTGCAAAAGTGCGCGATTTCCTTGCCGCTGGAACTGCGCTGGTCTGGGTGGTTTACCCGCGTTCCCGTGAGGTGTTGGTGCATCGCCCGGGGTGCGCAATTGAGGTGTTGGCCGAGGCTGATACGCTGGAGGATGCGGCGGTGCTGCCCGGTTTTGCTTGTCGTGTGGATGAGTTGTTTGCTTAAAGCGGGATGCAAGGAAACCAGGTTTCCTTGCATCCCCCTACTTCAACACAAAAACCACGGCATCCACCCACGCGCCGCGGCGGTTGTCGCCGGCGAGGGTGGTGATGCTGACGAGGGCGGTTGCGGGATCAAGTTCGTAGGTGCCGAGGTCGGCCCACCAGTTGCGTTCGCGTTCGACGTTGATGGTGACGAGGCTTTCGCCGTTGGCGTGGCGGATGAGGTAGCGCGCTTCGCGTGCTTCGTCGAGGCCGTTGAGCGCGTAGGGGATGTAGGCCATGATCTGGTAGCGCCCTGCGGCGGGCAGTTCGGGACGCCACGCGGCGACAAGGGGCGGGCGTAGGCTGGGGGCGCGGTAGGGCATGGCGCTGCTGCCCGCGAAGGTGACCGGGGCGAAGTGGGAACTGCCGCCGTAGCCGAGTGGATGCGCTTGCCACGCGCCTGCGGTGAGAAAGCCGGGATCGCGGTCGTCTACGACAATCATAGCGGGGGGCGGCGGGCCACACGGCGAAGGCATATCGGCCCAGAGCCAGACGCTCACTTGGCCAGCGGGGTTGAGCGCCCAGGGATCGGCGTCGCGTGCGCACCAGCCGTAGGGATCTACGTCGCGCCCTAGGTACTGCACCTGCAGGTGCAGATGGGCACCGAAGGAGCAGCCCGTAGCGCCGGCGACGCCGAGGATTGCGCCGCGCTCCACTTCCTGCCCAGTGCTTACGGCGAGGCTGTCGAGGTGCCAGTAGAGGGTGCGGTAGCCATTGCCGTGATCGATGATCACGGCGCGCGCGGGTGTGCCGCAGCCATCGTCGGAGTTGCCTGCGAAGGTGACGAGGCCGGCGGCGGCGGCAAGAATACGATCGGGCGGTCCCAGGCCATAATCCCAGCCGGTGTGGCCGTCGTAAGCAAAAGCCATATCGGTCTCGGCGCGGCCCCAGTAGGTCAGAACGGAGCCATTCTCGCGCAAAAAGGGCGTATTGTGATCGAAGAAGGAGGTGACGGGGAAGTTGCGCTCCATGGGCCGCGTCAGGAAAGGCTCGGCCAAAGGGGGCCAGTCGCTCGGTATTTCGCGCGGATCGCCAAAGAGGCGGGCGTAGCTATTGATCAGGCCGTCCAAGCGCACGCCCAGCAGATCGGGGCTGATGGTGGGGGCAAGGACGCGGGCCAAGACATAGCGGCTAAAGGCGATTTCGGCGCTAACGGGTTGGCGTGTTGCGTCGGCAAAGACGAGCGGCGGCGGAGCGGCTGCGCCCTTGAGGGCGTAGTCGCGCACGGCGAAGCGCAATTCGAGGGCCCCCCAACGTAATTGGCTGTAGAGGCCGCGCCGCGCACCATCGCCGCCACGGTAGCCCATGGCCCAGACGAGTTGTTCTGGGCTGGCGGGGCCACCGCTGACGAGGCCGCTCTGCAGATCGATCAGGGCGAGCAGCAACAGCGGATTGAGGCTGTAGAGCGAACTGATGGTAATCAGCACCTCGGTGAAGGAGTGCGCACGGTCGCCAAGCGTAAAACGCGCCGTGGCCAAACTACTGCCACGCGCTTCGAGCAGCGCCTGAATATCAGACGGCGTGACCCCGTGGGCATAACTGATGCGTTGCGCCGCAAAGAGCGGATCGGGGGGCAGCGGCGCAACCGGTGCTTCGGTGGGCGCCAGCGTTGGCGTCGGCAAGAGGGTGGGGGTTGGCACGGGAGTGGCTGGCGGGGGCGGAGGCGGCGTGGCGCTGGCGCTGGGGGTGGGCGCTGGCGCAGGCGCTGGCGGCGTACTACAAGCAACCAAAATGGCCAACAGCAGCAGAATGAAGAGGGGGCGCAAACGGTTCATTGATCTCTGTACCGCATTAGAATGCGGAAAAAGCGCTTTATTGACCGCCCCATTATAGGGAGGCGCTCATTGGCTGTCAAGGCGGGGAGGCTACGTCAACGTCGTTGGGGCTGCGCCCCAAAGCCTCTTTTCTCTTTCGTTTTGGCGGCGAAGCCGCCAAAACGAAAGAGAAAAAGGCAGTAGCGCAAAAGCCACACTGTGAGGGCACAAGCCCTCCTGGGAGCGTTTAAGGGCGGACAGAACATTCGCTCGGTAAGTCACGGATAGGTGATTGGGATG
>RSAS01000718.1 GCA_003934145.1 Candidatus Viridilinea halotolerans
CCCATGCGCATGAACGTAAGGGGCCTGCGGCCCCTTAAACCCCGCCGGAAGGGGGAAATTCTTCGGGGGCCATGCCCCCGAACCCCCGCCGGCAGGCCCGCCAGAGGCTTACGTTCATGCGCGTGGGGCTTGCGCCCCATGCGCATGAACGTAAGGGGCCTGCGGCCCCTTAAACCCCGCCGGAAGGGGGAAATTCTTCGGGGGCCATGCCCCCGAACCCCCGCCGGCAGGCCCGCCAGAGGCGTAACGTAATGCGTATGGGCTGCGCCCGCACCGCCGGAGGGCGAGGGGAATGCGGGAACCCGGTTCCCACATTCCCCTCGCCCACAAGCTACAGCACGGCGACAAGGCGCTCAATACCTTCGGCGAACAGGGTTGGTGTGGTCAGTGCCGAGAGCATGATATGGGTGCCAGGCACCTCGCCGTAGAAGTAGCCGGGATGTACCAGAACGCCGTGATCGATGAGGTGTTGCACGAGCGCATCTTCATCGTTCCAGTTGCTGAGCGCCGGGAAGAGGTAGTAACCGCCGTCGGGTGGTTGCGCATGGATGCGGGGATGGCCTTGCAAACGCTCCAATGCCAAGTCAAGATTGCCACGCACCCGTTGTACCATGCCTTCCACAAAGGGCATGCCGTGGCAAAAGAGATTGGGCAGCAGATGCTGACTCAGGCTATTGGCACTGAGGAAGGTGTCATTGAGCAACTCAAGGCGCGGGGCAAAGCTGCGCGCAGGTGGATTGAGGGCGATCCAGCCCAGTTTCAGATCAGGCAGGGCAAAGAGTTTGGAGATGCCGTTCAGCGTAAAGACCGGCACTGCTGGTTGTAGGGCTGCCAGTGGTGGCACGACGGGCTGTTTGTAGCTAAAGGGCGCAAAGACCTCATCGCAGATCACCGGCAAGCCCAACTGGTTCAAGGCGGCGACTGATTGGCTCACGACCGCGCCGGTCGGGTTGTGCGGCGAGACGATCAGGACGCCACGGGTGCGCCGATTTGCCGCCGCCAAAAGCCCCGCTTCGTCAATGCGCCATCCTTCGGCCTCAATGAGCGGGTAGGGGCGCAGTTCAAGGTTGCGTAGCGCGGCTACATACTCAAACAGCGGGTAGGTGGCGTTAGGGGCCAGCAGGTTATCGCCCGGATCGGCCAGCAGGGCGAAAAGCAGGGCGTAGGCTTCACTCGTACTGGCGGTGACGAAGATGTCGTCGTGTTCGAGAAGCAACGGCGGTGTACGTTCGGCATAATAGCGCCCAATGGCCGTGCGTGCCGTCATGCTCCCGTGCGGATCGGGCGTGTAGCGCCGCGTCGTCCAGAAAGCGTCCGTGGCGCGCTGCAGTATTTCAGGTGGAAAGAGCAATCCGTGTGCCGTCGGATTGCTGCTGGTGAGATCAATAAGATCGCCCGCCGCGCTGCGCCGCTGGCGGGCTAGTTCAAACTCATTGGGGCTGAGATCGAGGTTGGTGTAGATGCCGGGCATAGTCTTAGGTTGCGAAAAGGGTTGGCAAGGGAACCGGGTTCCCTTGCCAACCCTCTCCGTTTTATTCGTGTAAAACGTGTACCAACCCCCGCCAGAAAGTATCCATCTGGCCAGGGACGAAGGGAAGGTAGAGGGCGATACGGTTAAAGAGGCCATCGAAGCGGTCGCGCAGGGCTACGCCCAGGCGATCGGGGCTGGCTTCGACGGCAAAAGCGGCCAGCATCTCGTCGCTGATCCGTGCTGCCATGTCGCTCCAGCGCTGCTTACTGGCCAACTGCGAGAGTTCTTCGCCCACGGCGCTCCAGCCGTGGCAGGCGAGAACGGTGCGGTAGCTGGGGGTTGAGGCGTAGAAGGCGATCTGATTACGCACAAAAGAGCGCATTTGTTCATGACTGGCCCGATCATGGCCGGTGATGACAAAAATATTGCCCGCAAGCGCACATGCTTGTGGATCGCGCCCAGCTTTGGCTGCCCCGGCAGCAATTTGTGGGCGCAAGACTTCACGCAGGTATTTGGCACTGTTGAGCGGATGGGCATGGAAGCCGTCGCAGAGTTCCCCGGCGAGCTGCGCCAAGCCCGCGTTGACGCCAGCAAGATAGATGGGAATAGCGGGATGTGCGCTCTTGCCAGGGTGGAAGAAGGGCGACATAAGGGTATGCTGATAGAAAGGGCCACGGTAGTTGAGCCGTCCATCGCCCTGCCAGCAGGTCCAAATGGCACGCAAAGCACCAATGTAGTCACGCATACGGGCGATGGGTTGTTCAAAGTTGGCGCTAAAGCGGCGCTCGATGTGGGCACGCACCTGCGTACCCAAGCCCAGAATGAAGCGTCCGCACGAAAAAGCGGCCAGATCCCATGCGAGTTGGGCGGTGATCATCGGGCTGCGCGGAAAGGCAATGGCCACCGCCGTACCCAGGCTGATGCGCTGGGTATGTTCTGCCGCCAAAACCAACGGCAAAAAGCCATTATGCCCCGTCTCTGGCGTCCAGAAGGCCGCAAAGCCCAACGCATCCGCTGCATGGGCGAGGTGCGCTGCCGTCGGCAAAGGATTGGCATCGACGGGGACAGTTACATCTAGGAGCATGAATTTCTCTTCCTTGTCGGGAAGGGAATGTGGGGGAACCAGGTTCCCCCGCGCCCCCCTTCGGGTGAAGGGTGTGCGTGGGAATCTGCTTCCCGCGCATCCTCCCGCAATCCAGCGGGGTTGGGGGCTGTCCGCCCTCAACCCCGCTATATTACCGACACAGCGCATTGATCAAAAATTCACGCAAAGCCCGCGCCGCCGGTGATGCGACGCGGTCGCCACGCCAAGCGAGGCCCAACGAGCGGTGTAGCTGTTGGTCACTGATGCGCAGCGGCACAAGGTCGTGCAGCCCTTGCACAGCGAGGCGCGGCACGAGGGCGATGCCGAGGCCCGCAGCGACAAAACGCAGGAGAGTTTCAGTTTCGCCGCCATCAAGCACGACGCGGGGTTGAAAACCGGCTTGAGCGCAGGCTTGCAATGTCGCCTCGCGCAATTCATAATTATCGGGCGAAAGCACCCACGGAGCATCGGCAAGGTCACTGAAACGCACGATCCCCTGCTGCGCCAAGGGATGCTGGGGCCAAACCGCCACCACCATCTCCTCGCTAAAGAGTGGTTCAACCTTCAGATTGGTATCTTCAACATTCAGGGTTACAATGGCCACATCGGTCAGCCCGGTTTCGAGCAGTTCAAGCAAGGTTTGCACGCCTGCTTCGTGCAGACGGAGTTCAATCCCAGGATAGAGTTGATTAAAAGCAGCGAGCAACTTCGGCAGGAGTTGGCTGCCCACGGTGGGCGGCGCACCAATGCAGGCGCGGCCCTTACGCAAGCCAATGCGTTCGGCGACCTCGGCGCGGGCCGCATCAACTTGGGCCATCACCGCACGGGCGTGGGGCAGCAGCGCTTCACCTGCTTCCGTCAGGCGCACATTGCGCCCCACGCGATCAAAGAGACGAATCCCCAACTCCTGCTCAAGCTGGCTGATCTGTTTGCTGAGCGCTGGCTGGGCAATATGCAGTTCCGCTGCGGCCCGCGTTACATGCGAATGGCGAGCTACAGCCTCAAAGTAGCGCAGATGTCGTAGTTCCATGGCTTCAGTATAGCAGATGCGGCTGCTGTGCCATGCTATACTGTTTTTTGTTGCGTGGTGGCGGCTTCGCCGCCACCACGCAACTGAAGGAGTTTTGCGGGGGCCAAGCCCCCGGGCCCCCGCCGCACGGGAGTTTTGCGGGGGCCAAGCCCCCGCGCCCCCGCCGCACGGGAGTTTTGCGGGGGCCAAGCCCCCGGGCCGCCGCCGCACGGGAGTTTTGCGGGGGCCAAGCCCCCGGGCCCCCGCCGCACGGGAG
>RSAS01000018.1 GCA_003934145.1 Candidatus Viridilinea halotolerans
CCTCTCCCACGTTGTGGGAGAGGGGGCAGGGGGTGAGGGCCATCCGTGGCATCCCAAGCGTGTCAAGCAAGAAGCGGGTTCTGTCTCATTTCCACGATCTGCCAACGGTTCTTGTCGTGCCTACAAACCTCTCCGCTCCGCAGCATATTCTGCTGCTCAAACCCGACCACCTGGGCGATCTGTTGCTGGCAACGCCTGCGCTTGCTGCGTTGCGCGAGGCCACGCCCCAGGCGCACATTACTGGATTGGTTGGCCCGTGGGCGGCACAGATCTGGCAAGCGAACCCTCATCTCGATGCGCTCACCACGCTGCCCTTCCCCGGTTTCACGCGTAGCACGAAGGCGCGCCGCAGCTTGCGCCCCTACGCCATGCTCTTCCACTACGGGTTGCTGTTGCGGCGCAGGCGCTATGATGCCGCCCTGCTGCTGCGCGACGATCATTGGTGGGGGGCGTTGCTTGTGCGTGCGGCGGGCATTCCGCAGCGCATCGGCCATGCCCATCCACGTTGTGCGCCCCACCTCACCACGGCGATCCATTATGCGCCCCGCGAGCATGTCACGCGCCAGGCGTTGGCCGTCGTGGGGGCGTTCACCGGCAAGCCCCTGGCGGCGAACCCCGTGGGCACACCGCCGCTTCACTTCCAGCCCAATGCCCATGATGTGGCTTGGGCCAGCCAATGGTGCGCCGAAGAGCGCCCTAGCGGCACGCGACTCGTTATCATTCATCCAGGCACTGGCGGGGCGTGCAAACACTGGTTGCCGCAACATTGGGCCAGCGTTGCCGATCAGCTTGCCGCGCAACCCACGACGCGTTTGCTGCTCACCGGCGGCCCCGGCGAAGAACCCCTGGTGGCGAGCATTGCCCACCTGATGCAGCAGCCTGCGCTGCGCCTCGCCGGGCAGACCAGCGTCGGCCAACTGGGTGCCCTGCTCGGCCAAGCCAGCCTCGTGCTGGGCGTAGATAGCGGCCCGCTCCATCTTGCGGTGAGCCAGGGGGTGCCGACGTGCCACCTCTACGGGCCAAGCGATCACCTGCGCTTTGGGCCTTGGGGCGACGCGCAGCGCCATCGCGTCATTCGCGCCAACCTTGCCTGTAGCCCCTGCGGTGTCTTCGCTGCCTGCCCACGCGCCACCAGCGGCCCGGAGTGTATGACGGCGATCACGCCGGCGCAGGTGCTGGCGGCGCTGGCGCGTGATGAGTAATACCAATTACGTTTGAAGTTTCCGCAATATTGTCATGCTGAGCGCAGCGAAGCATCTCTTTTGGTCACTACGAGAGACCCTTCGCTACGCTCAGGGTGACAATGCGGTAGGCTCAATAATAAATGGTATAAGACGGTTTTTTTGTCCGCTACTGGCTCGCAAAAACATCCTCTGCGCACCTCTGCATACTCTGCGGTGAACAAAATTCATACCACCAAACAACAGCGTGATTTTTGCGCTATTTTCTATTTCCCATTTCACCATTTCCTATTTCCTCATTTCTATATCCTTCCCTTAGCCTATGCACAACGTCCTAAACAAAAGATTCACCCAAGCCTACCTTGCCGTCCTTGTGCTGCTGGGGTTGGTTCTCCGCGTCTGGTTTATGAGCGCAAGTGATCTCGATCCGCGCTTTTCGGGTTCCGATGATGGCGACTACTACCAGCGGGCGTTGCGTCTGGTGACGACGGGGGAGTATGTTGATAATTCGTGGCTCATTCGGCCACCGGGCCATGTCTTCTTTTTTGCCGCGATGCTGCGTGTGGCGTTGGCGCTTGGCGATCCGGCGTTGGGCATAACGCTGATCCGTGCGGTGCAGGTGCTTTTGGCGCTGTTGCTCATTCTGGTGGGCTACGACATGGCACGGCGGCTCTTTAGCCGCACGACGGGGTTGATCTTTGCGACGATTCTGGCGGTCTGGCTGCCGTTGGTTGAACTGCCCATGCAAGTCCTCAGCGAGCCGCTCTTCTTCTCCATGCTCGTCCTGAGTTGTTGGGCTTTGGTGCGCTGGCGCGATCAACGCGCCTGGTATTGGCTCGTTGCCGCCGGTGCCACCCTTGGCTGCGCCGCCCTCGCCCGCTCACCGGCGCTCTACGCCGCTGTCTTTGGCCTGCTTTTCATTCTCTGGGAGACGCTTCGCCCCGCCTCCTCGCCTCCCGCGTCTCCGCCTCCCGCGTCTCCGCCTCCCGCCTCCCCGTCTCCCGCCTCATCGTCTCCCGCCTCCCCGCCTCCCGCCTCCCCGCGTCTCCGCCTCCTCGCCTCTCCGCCTCTCCGCGTCATCATCCGCTCCGCCCTGCTCTTCCTCCTGCCTATGGCGCTGCTGGTCGGCCCGTGGACGCTGCGTAACTACGCGCTCTACGGCGAGATGATCCTGATTGACAATACCGGCCCGGTCAACCTGTGGCTCTCGCTGCAGGACGAGCGCATTGATGGCGGCAAGAGTGTTTTGGCGGGCATGGATCAGGTGGAGCGCCACCATTTTGTGAGTGCGGATACGCGACGTATTCTGAGTGAAGAACCTTGGCGTCTAACGCGCAACGCCTGGCCCCATTTTACGCATATTTGGAAACTGCAATTTGTTGAAGATTTTTGCGTCAAAGTGAGCTTTTTTGGCCGACCACTGCGCGAAATCCTGCCCTTGGGCATTGTAAGTGACCTGATTTGGCTCAGTTTTAGCCTGAGCAGCGTCTTTATGCTCTTCAGTTACCCACGCGAAGGTGGCTTCCGGCTCATCGCCCTGGGCTGGATCGCCTACTCATGCCTGACGGTGATGCTCATCCATGTCGAGCCGCGCTACCTCTTGCCGGTCTGGTTCTTTCTGGCGCTCTACGGGGCGGCCACGCTGGGCGCGCTACTGCACTGGTTTGCGCAACGGCGGCATGCAGCGGCGGCGGCGCACGCGGCAGCGCGGGGCTACCTGCGCTCGCCGTGGGGCCTCGTCGGCATGCTGGGGTGCGTGGTGCTAGTGTGGCTCATTGTGAGCTACCGCGACTACCCGCAGATCATCGGCCAAGCGTGGCAGCGCGAGCAGGCGCGTGCGGCGGGGGTACGCGCCCACGCGGCAGGCGATGCGCCCGCAGCGATTGCCGCCTACCAGCGCATGCGTGAATTCGCCCCCAATTTTGTGGATGGGCGCAGCGAGTTAGCGCTGATCTACCTGGAGCTCGGCGACCATGAGCGCGCCTGGGAGGCAGTGGGCGAACGTCACACCCACCAGAGCGACGTGGTGCGCGGGGCAATAGCGCGCGCCCAAGGGCAAAACGCTTTGGCGGCGGGCTATTTTGAGACTGCCGAAATCCTTGCGGCGGAAGATGTGCAACAACTAGCCTTGGGATGGCTACCCACCGCCCCAGTACAAACGCTCCGTTTGGGCGACGGCCTTGACTTGGGCTATATTCAGGGCTTTTCGTTTGGCGAACGCACCGCCAGCGCGGGCAGCGACGCAACACCGAGCTACCGTTGGCTGCAAGCGCAGGGGCGCGTGGTCTTGCCACTCGCCGCACCGCTGCGCGAAGGGGCCGCCGTGCGCCTGCGCCTCGCTGGCCCCGGCCATGATCCCACCCCGCTCACCATCACCATCGGCGAACTACGCGCCACCATTGCCGTCGCCGGGGGCATCTGGCGGAACTACCAGATTGCCATTCCCGGTCACCTCGTCGGCAGCGAACAACTCGAGATGAGCCTTGCGGCACCCACCTTCATCCCCTTCCAACGCGACCCGACCAGCACTGATGCGCGGGCGCTGAGTGTACGGCTGAGCCATGTGGCGGTGGAGTGATGTGGGGCATGGCGGGGAGGCGGGAGGCGGGAGGGGGGAGGCGGGAGGCGGGAGGCGGGAGGCGGGGAGGCGGGAGGCGGGG
>RSAS01000239.1 GCA_003934145.1 Candidatus Viridilinea halotolerans
ACTGAAGTCGGCACTCCAGCTGTAAAGCTGAAAGGCCGTTTCTGAAACCATGTCTAACGTCGGCACTGCCTAATGGCTCAAACTGTAAAGCTCCTACGAATCATCCCTCAGAGCATGCGCCGTGCCACAAGCGCGGCGAGCGCGGCGTAGACCGGATCGGCCTGTGGGCCGTCGGGCGTATCGGCGAGGGCAAAGGCGACCTGAGCGCGGTCGGCGCGCAGCCCGGCGGCGTGTTTGAGCGCATTGATGGTGCCCACGACCGTGAGTGCTTGGAACTGCGTGGGATCGTCGCTGGCTAACATAGTTCGTGCTGCGGCCAACGCTGCCCAGGGCTGAGCGTGCGCCTCTGCGAAGAGGCTCGGCCCCAGCATGTGTTCAACATAGGCGCAGAGGTGGGTCAGGCGATAGATAGGCAACGTCAACTGGGTTGAGTTCGCGCTCGCTAGGTGATCGCGCAAGCTCCACGGCTCATTGGCGTGCAAAAAGGCAAAGAGCGAGCACCCATGCTGCGCCAGTTGGCGAAGGAGTGGAGGCAGCGCCACCAGCACCGTCGGGTGAAGCGGGTAGCATGCGGCGAGCAGTTCGGGCCATTCTGCCGCGCTGATTTCGGGCGGACGCAGGCCGAGTGCGTCGCTCGCCGGGGCAACCTGAGCAACCCACGCTTCACGCGCCCGCTGCCAGCGTTGCTTGGCCTGTGGGCGCAAGGCATGGGCGACCATCCGCAGCATCTGGGTTGGAGGCTCTTGGAAGGGCAGCACGACGAAGCGCTCCTGGGCATGCGCCCAATCCATGCGGCGCACCGGGTCGGCAGCGAACGCCTGGGGCAACATAATCACCACGAGGCAGGGCGTCGCCCCGCTGAGCGCTGCAAGCGCCGCGAGGGATTGCAGCAGCGCGAGCGTGTGCTCATCATCGTGATCTGCCGGGTAGTCGAGCAATTGGCTCAGATCGTCAATGATCAGCAGCAGCCCGCCAAACTGCCCGCTCTGCTGCACCAAGCGAGCCGTTTCTGCCACCCGCGCGGCGACGCACTGGGGATCGATGCGCACAGCGGCAGCATCACGGGCCAACGCCGCCAGCAGCGCCGTCGCCTCGGGGCCACGCAGTCGCGGCTTCAGACACTGCAAGGCCTCGCGCAGCGCCAGCAACACGGCAGGATGCAGGCTACTCTGGCCGTATGTCACCGGCACCGCGAGCAACTGCGGCGCATCAAGGGGCAAAGCAACTTCAGCAAAGCCAAGGGATGTCAGCAATTGCAGGCGGCGCGACGGGCTACGCTGCAGGTAGTGGGCCAAAAAGAGCGCAAAGGCCGACTTACCCGCGCCAGCGTGCCCCACCAGCGCAAAGGCCCGTTCGGACGCGGCGGCGTCCAGGCCCGCGAGGATACGTAAAGCCGTCTGGCGCACCAGCGGCGTGAGTTGGTAGCCAGCGAGTTGGTGGCGCAGATTACGAAAATCGCGTTGTTGCATGCCATTTCAGTATTAAAGGTGAGTATATGGTGTTTATTATAATCGAAATTCCCATAGAAGGGAGGAAGGTCGTTTCTGGTGGGGGTTCGGGGGAGGCTTCGCCTCCCCCGAAAAACTTTTGTTGTTGCGTTTTGGCGGCTTCGCCGCCAAAACGCAACAACAAAACAGGTCTGGGGGCTCCGCCCCATGCGCATGAACGTAAGGGGCCTGCGGCCCCTTAGACCCTGCCGGAAGGGGAAATTTTTCGGGGGCCATGCCCCGAACCCCCGCCGGCAGGCCCGCCAGAGGCTTACGTTCATGCGTATGGGGCGTAAGCCCCACGCCCCGCAGCACCCCGCCGGAGTCAGCAATTGACGCTTTGCGGGTACAATAGGAGTTGCCCCGTCGGGGCGGAGCCACACATCGTCAACAGGAGAACATTCCATGCAATACACCATTATGGGTGAAATCGCCCAACGGGCACGTTTAGAGTTCGCGCCGAGCGAAGGAGTCTGGTTGAGCAAGGGGGCACTCATGGCCTATTCGTCTGAGGTGCAATGGCGTCCGCGTGTGCCTGGCGGATTTGGCGGAGCGGTGCGGCGCTCTTTTGCCGGCGAGGGTATATCGCTCACCTACGCCGAGACGGAGGCGACGGGCCAGTTTGCCTTGATCGCTTCCAACGCGCCTGGCCACATCACCGAATGGAATCTCGAAGAGGGGCCGGTCGTCGCTACCCGTGGCTCCTTTTTGGCCGCTTGGGGCGAAGACGTAGACATCACCGTCATCGTTGCTCGCCGCGCCGGTGCGGCCTTCTTCGGCGGCGCGGGCCTCTTCCTGCAGCGCGTCTCCGGCAAAGGCACCGTGCTGCTCCACGGTAGCGGCGACTTTGACCGGCGCACGTTGGCGCAAGGCGAAGTGCTTTTGGTCAGTACGGGCAACCTTGCCGCCTTTGGCGATAGTGTGGACTACGATATTCAGACTGTCGGCAGCATCGGGCGGGCCTTCTTCGGCGGCGAAGGGGTCTTTATGACGCGACTCAGCGGCCCGGGCACCGTGCTGCTCCAGAGCCTCAAGCGCGGCCTCGCGGGCGCGGCGGCGATGTAGAGCAGCAGGGATGTGGGAGGTGGGAGGCGAGGATGCGCCTCCCCGCCTCTCCGCCTCTCCGCCTCCCCCGAATCTTCATGACCACCCCAACCCCAAGCACATCGCTGCTCGCCGTCAGCGCCCTCTACATTGCCACCATGGCGGTCTATGCCGACATGTATATTACCCAGCCGATCCTGCCGGTGATCTCGGCGGAGTTTGGCGTAGCCCCGGCGACGGCGGGGCTGAGCGTGTCAGCGGTGGTGATCATGATCGCCCTCGCCTCGCTCGCCAGCGGCCCGCTAAGCGATATGTTGGGCCGTAAGCCGGTGATGGTCTGGAGTTGTGGGCTGTTGGCGCTACCCACGCTGCTCTGCGCCTTTGCGCCCAATTTTGCGCTGCTGCTCCTCTTCCGCGCCGCGCAAGGGTTCTTCATTCCCGGTCTCACGGCAGTCGCCGTGGCCTACATGGGCGACTACTTCCCGCCCGCGCGCCTGGGTGCGCTGGTCGGCGGCTGGATTGGCGCGACGGTGGCCGGAGGGCTCACCGGGCGGGTGCTGAGCGGGTTGATCACCGACCACTACGGTTGGCGCATCACTTTTGTCTGCTTCGCCGGGGTTACGCTGGCATGTGCGCTGCTTATGGCGGCGACGCTGCCCCGCGACCAGGCGCGTGCCGGGGCGGGGTGGGGGGCGGCTTATCGCGGAATGTTCGCCCACCTACGCAACCGCCAACTCGTGGGGGTCTTCCTGATCGGCGGCACGCTCTTCTTCGGCTTCCTCGGCACCTTCACCTACCTGCCCTACTACCTCTCGAACGCCCCCTTCAACCTCGGCCCCTCTGCCATCGCCCTCGTCTACTTCGTCTACCTCGCGGGCGTGATCGTCTCTCCCATCGTTGGCCGCCTCTCCACCCGTGTCTCGCGGCGCAAGCTGATGATCATCGGGCCGCTGGTCGGCATGGTGGGCATGCTCGCCACGCTCATTCCCAACCTCTTCATGCTGATCATCAGCCTACTGATTCTTTGTACCGGCATGTTCATCGCCCAAGGCGTCGCCCCAGCCTACGCCAACGCTACTGCCCGCAGCGCGAAGGGCGGTGCGGGGGCGCTCTACCTGATGAGTTACTACATCGGCGGCTCGCTGGGTGCCGTGCTGCCCGGCTTCGCTTGGCAAGCCTTCGGCTGGCCCGGCGTCACCGCCACCGCCATGATCGCCCTCTTAGCCGCCTTTCTGGCGGCGTGGTTGCTCTGTGGCGAAGTGTGAGGCGGGAGGCGGGAGGCGGGAGGCGGGAGGCGGGAGGCGGGAGG
>RSAS01000657.1:0-17324 GCA_003934145.1 Candidatus Viridilinea halotolerans
GAACAGAAGAACAGAAGAACAGAAGAACAGAAGAACAGAGGAGCAGAAGAACAGAGGAACAGGGCCGTCCATTGTAAGGTAGAAGCGTGCTTTCCGAAACCTTGCCTACACACACTTAATACGCAATGGCGCAAAACTCACCCTGTGGGATCGCATCGCCCTTTTCCCGTTGGGCCTGCCGCATTGTCACCCTGAGCGCAGCGAAGGGTCTCTCTTCGGTCGAAAAGAGATGCTTCGCTGCGCTCAACATGACAAACGCTTTGTGGGCAACAGGGTGACTTTTGCTCCATTGCTTAATACAACCCTTAATGACTATTCACGCCATTGTGCCAGTTAAACTGCTCCCCCAGGCAAAGAGCCGCCTCGCCCCGGTGCTGCCCCCGGCTGGGCGACGGGCGTTGGTATTGGAGATGTTGGGGCGCGTTTTGCAAAGTTTGCAGCATCCGGCGTTAACGAACGTCTGGCTGCTCAGCGCCGATCCTACCGTATTGGCTGCGGGCCAGCACTGGGGGGCGCGTCCACTCTATGATCATGCGACGGGCCTCAATGGGGCGCTCGAAGAGGCGCGGGCGACGCTCTGGGCTGCCGGGGCGAAGGGGTTACTGGTGGTGCCGGCTGATGTACCGCTGATTACGTCTGCCGATGTCGCCGCCCTCGTTGCGGCGTTGGCCCAAGGCTGCGATCTTGCGCTTGTGCCTGATGCGGCAGGCAGGGGCACCAATGCGCTGGCGTTGCGCCATCAACCCCTTGAGATTCCCTTCTGCTTTGGCCCCGACAGCGCCCACCAACACCTCGCCGCTGCCGCTGCACGCGGCTTACGCACCCAACGCCTTGCTCTGCCCAATCTCGCGCTCGACATTGATCTACCTGTGAATTTGTATGCGTATCGTGCGCTTGTTTCTGTGTGATTAGATCACAACAGTGTTGTGAAGCTTTTACGCTCGATCCTCTAGCCGGAGGGGCGGGGCCATGTTAGGATACCTGCGGTAAGGGGTGGTTTTTCGGGGGCTAAGCCCCCACACCCCCGCCCGACGGGTGGTTTTTCGGGGGCTTAGCCCCCGCACCCCCGCCCGACGGGGTGCTTTTCGGGGGCCTGGCCCCCAATCCCCCGCCCGACGGGGTGCTTTTCGGGGGCCAGGCCCCCGCACCCCCGCCCGACGGGTGGTTTTTCGGGGGGTTAGCCTCCACACCCCCGCCCGACGGGTGGTTTTTCGGGGGCTTAGCCCCCAAACTTTCGCCCAACGCACGGCTTACTACAGAAAGGTGCGCTCCTATGGCCAAACAACAACGCTTCAGCCACCGCGATGAGATCTACCTCAACAGTCCCGGCTTCGAGCCCTATATGGGTTCGGGGGCGGTTTTTGTTACGATTCTCGCCGTAATTTTCATTTATAGCATTAAAGTTGGCTTTGCATGGCTAATCTGGCCGGGGCTCTTCCTCGCGGTGTTTGGTGGTTATGTTACGCTTAAGTTTCTCGAACGGCGTGAGTATGCGCGTAAGTTGGCTGAGCTTGAGGCGGAACAGCAGGCGGGTGTCAGTCAGTTGTGAGGAGGCGAGGAGGCGAGGACGTGAGGGTATCCGTTCAGGTGGGGAGGCTCTTTTGGCAATAGGGGTGGTTCGTGGGAGCTTTACCGTTTGCGCCACCTGGGTAGTGCCGACTTTCGCCGGCTGAAGCCTTTGGATGCGATGAGAAGCCGACTAAAGTCGGCACTACAAATGGTAAAGCGCGAAGGCTCTTTCTGAAACCATTACAGGACGAGCGTAGACCTCACAGGTCTTTCATGACGGCATCCCAATGCGGCAGGGCAGACCTGTGAGGTCTTATTTGAAAGGAGTTGTGCCTAAGAGCTTGCTGTCGTCATGATCGCGTTAGGGTTATGCCACCCTGAATGGACACGAGGAATCCCCGCGTCTCCGCCTCCCCGCCTCCCCGCCTCCCCGCCTCCCCGCCTCACGCGTCTCCGCGTCTCCGCCTCACGCCTCACGCCTCTCCGCCTCACGCCTCTCCGCCTCTCGCGTCTCCGCGTCTCCGCCTCACGCGTCTCCACGTCTCCGCGTCTCCTCTCACGCTTCGCCGCCCCAGCGGTAGCCAATGCCGCGTACCGACTGGATGTAGTGCGGGTGGGTAGGGTCGGCTTCGATCTTGCGGCGTAGGCGCACGATGTGGGGGCGCACGATCTGGCGCGCTTCGTCTTCGCTCTCCACCCCGGCCTGGAAGGTCTGTACGATCTGCACGCAGCTCACGGCGCTGTCGGGGTTGCGGGCAAGAATCTGGAGAATGGCAAATTCGGTGGGGGTAACCTCGATTGGCTGGCCGCGCATATGCACCGCGTAGCGCCCGCTGTCCACCACGAGTGGCCCGGCAACCAGCGTCAGCGCATCGCGGTGTGTGGGCGGTGCTTCCGCCGGAGATGCTTCCGGCGCATCCTCCTCGACGAGGCTTTGTAGTTGCTGGTACATCGTGCGGATCAGCGTTTGTCGTTCGCGGCTGGCCCGATGGCGCGTCAAGACCTCGCCGACACGCTGGCGCAGCGCATCCACGCCAATCGGCTTGAGCAGGTAGTCAGCCGCTTCGTGGCGCACCGCCGCGATTGCGCTGCCCATCGATCCGTGGGCGGTCAGAATGATGATCTGTGTTTGGGGCCAACGACTACGCATAATCTGCATCACATCAACCCCATTGCTATCGCCCAGTTGCAGATCGAGTAGCACAAGATCGGCAGGCAGAGCCGCCATCGCCGCGAGCGCCTCTTCGCCACTCGCGGCGGTACGCACGCGGTAGCCAGTTTGGGCCAGCGCATCGCCCAGCACGCGGCGGACGACGGTTTCATCATCGACGACGAGAATTTGGGCGTGTGCAGGGGCCATAGTGGGCTTTCCGTTTGATGATGGTGTGGGAGAACCAGGTTCTCCCACACCATCATTCTTCATCCAAATCATGCTGCGGCGTCGCATCGCTCCAGGGGAGCAGAACGCTGAAGGTGGTGCCTGCATCGAGGTGGCTCTGCACCTCAATTGATCCGGCGTGCTGCTCCACAATCTGTTGGCAGAGGTACAGCCCCAACCCGACGCCCTGGGCCTTGCCGGAGCGGAAGGGTTCAAAGATGTAGGGCAGCAATTCTGGGCTAATACCCACCCCCGTGTCGCTCACCACGATCTGACATGCGCGGTCGGTAGCTTTGTGGCGCGAGGCGATCCAGACCGTGCCACCCTGGGGCATCGCCTCTTGGGCATTGAGGATCAGGTTGAGAAAGACTTGGCGCAGCGCATCGGCTTGGCCGATGATCGGCGGCAGATCGTAGGCGAGATCGAGATCAATTTGTACTCGTTCTTGATGCAGTTTGCGCCGCGTGAATTGGGTCACCTGGCGCAGCACCTGATTGAGATCAACCGGTTCCCACTCCAATTGTGGCGGGCGGTAGAGTTGGCGCAGGCGTTCCATCGTGCGCCCCATGCGCTCCAATTCGCCCAGCGCGAGGTTGAGGTACTCACGCGAGTTCTGGCCAATGGTGCGATCTTCACGGCACAACTCCAGGCACGACATCGCACTCTGCAGCGGATTACCGACTTCGTGCGCGACACTGGCGGCGAGGTGGCCCAAGTTGGCCAGTTGATCTTGGAGCAAGAAGCGGCGCTTGAGCGCCTCGTCGCGGGTGACATCGCGCCAGCGTTCGATCCACTGCGGCTCGATCACATCACGCTGAAACGGTACTCGTTCCACCTTAAACCAACGCTGTTGGCCAACCAAATCGGTGTAAAGAATGCGCCATTGATTCATCTGCGCCCCAAATGACTGATCGAGGGCGGGAATGAGCGGCTGGCTCTCGTCATTGGGGCCTTGCGTGGTAAGCTGCACGCCATCGTTTACCGCCAGATCGTGCCAGAGTTGGCGGTAGCTACAGCCCACCACATCCTGGGGGCGACGGCCTACAATATGGCTACAGAAGGTCTGATTGGCGGCCAGCAGCGTGCCATGGGCATCGAGCAGCAGCAACCCCTCGGGCAGATTATCGAAGATCACGCGCAGGAGATCGCGCGAACGGCGCAACTCGTCGGCCTGCTGGCGTAGGTTGGCTTCGAGTTCTTTGATGTAGTCTTGTAGCTGGTTGGCCATAGTGTTCATGGTACGGTTGAATGTGCGGGGATGCAAGCCCTGTTGGGGCCAGGCCCCCAAGCCCCCACCGGACGGGGGGGGATTTTTTGGGGGCCAGGCCCCCAAGCCCCCACCGGAGGGCGTAATTTGGTGCGCATGGTGCACACCCTTATGCCAGGGTTTGGTTCCACCAAAAAAGAACAAATATACGTTTTCTACTAGACAAACCCGCCCGCATCGGCTATAATAGCATGTGGCATTTAACGCATTACAAAGCGTCGGAGAACCTCATGGAGATCGGAATTGTTCGGCCCGTCAACATCACCACCGAGATGCGCACAGCGTATCTAAGCTACGCGATGAGCGTCATCGTCTCGCGGGCGCTCCCTGATGCGCGTGACGGGCTTAAACCAGTACAGCGCCGCATCCTCTACGGGATGTGGGATATGGGCTTTCGCAATAATCAGCCCTATAAGAAGAGTGCGCGTATCGTCGGTGACGTGCTGGGCAAGATGCACCCCCACGGCGACTCGTCGGTCTACGACGCACTCGCGCGTATGGCCCAACCCTGGAACATGCGCTATCCGTTGGTGGATGGGCAAGGGAATTTTGGCAGCGTTGACGGCGATCCGCCTGCGGCGATGCGCTATACCGAGGCGCGCCTTGCGGCGATTGCAGAAGAGTTGTTGTTCGATATTGATAAGAATACGGTTGATTTCCGCGATAACTTTGACTCTTCCTACCGCGAGCCCTCGGTGCTGCCGGCGATGCTGCCCAATCTGTTGCTCAATGGCGCAGCCGGGATTGCCGTCGGCATGGCGACCAATATTCCGCCCCATAACCTCAAGGAGCTTTGTGATGCGATCATTCATCTGATCGATAATCCCGAGGCGACGGTTGAGGATCTGATGAAGATGGTGCCTGGCCCCGACTTTCCCACGGCGGCGAGCATTTTGGGTGCCG
This sequence comes from Candidatus Viridilinea halotolerans, assembly GCA_003934145.1. Taxonomy (GTDB): domain Bacteria; phylum Chloroflexota; class Chloroflexia; order Chloroflexales; family Chloroflexaceae; genus Viridilinea; species Viridilinea halotolerans. Next base: position 5,058 of record RSAS01000657.1, read on the forward strand.
AGGGTATTCTGGCGGCCTATTCGACCGGGCGCGGTCAGATTACGCTGCGCGCCAAGGCCCACATTGAAGAGGCGAATCGCGGCGCGTTCAATATTGTCGTCACTGAGTTGCCCTATCAGGTCAATAAGGCGCGCCTCCAAGAGCGCATGGCCGAATTGGTGAAGGATAAGAAGATTGAGGGCGTGCGCGATGTGCGCGATGAGTCGGATCGTACCGGCATGCGCCTTGTGATTCTGCTGAAACAGGATGCGCAGCCCAAACGAGTACTCAATGCACTCTATAAGCATACGCAGATGCAGACCACTTTTGGCATCAATATGCTTGCCTTGGTGGAAGGTGGACGCCAGCCGAAGGTGTTGACCCTCAAGCGCATGCTGCAAGAGTATGTTGCCCACCGCCAAGAGGTGATCCGTCGCCGTACCGAGTTTGAACTCGAAAAGGCGCGGGCGCGCGCTCATATTCTCGAAGGGTTGAAAATCGCCCTCGACAATATAGATGAGGTCATCCGCACCATCCGCGAGTCGCGCAATACCGAAATGGCGCGCAACAACCTCATCAGCCGCTTTGCTTTCACCGAGATTCAGGCCAATGCCATCCTTGACATGCAACTGCGCCGTCTTGCGGCGCTGGAGCGTAAAAAGATTGAAGACGAATACCTCGAAGTGATTAAGCTTATTGCCAGCTTGGAAGAGATCTTGGCCAGCCCGCGCAAGGTGCTGCAACTCATTCAGGCCGACCTCAGCTACCTCAAGGAGAAGTATGGCGATGAGCGGCGTACCCGCATTGTGCCCGACGTCTCGGGTGATGTTTCGGACGAAGATCTGATTCCCGATGTGCGCGTCATGATCACCTTCACCGACCGCGGCTACATCAAGCGCCAGGCCGCCGACGTCTACCGCACCCAGCGCCGGGGCGGGCGCGGCATCAAGGGCATGGTTACCCGCGAACAGGATATTGTGCGCCATATGCTCACCTGTGGTTCGCTGGAGAATTTGCTCATCTTTACGGATCGCGGCAAGGTCTACCAACTCAAGGCGCACGAGGTACCCGACAGCTCGCGCACGGCGAAGGGGCTGCCCTTGGTCAACCTCATCTCACTCGAACCGGGCGAACAGGTGACGAGTATGCTGGCCGTGCCCGACTTTAATGGTATGTACCTGATTATGGCCACGCATCGCGGCAAGATCAAACGCACCCTCCTGCGCGAGTATAGCCAAGTGCGCTCTAACGGCCTGATTGCGATTGGGCTCGAAGAGGGCGACGTGCTGGGTTGGGTACAGGTGAGCCACGGCCAGGAGGATGTGCTGCTCACTACGGCACGCGGGCGCACGACACGCTTCAAGCAGAGCGAAGTGCGGCCTATGGGCCGCCCGGCCACCGGCGTCAACGGCATCAACGTCCACGAGAATGATCGTGTGATTAACATGCAGTTGGCCCAACCGGATTACGATCTGTTTGTCGTTACGGAAGGCGGGGTGGGCAAACGCACCAAACTTGCCGAGTATCCCACTAAGGGGCGTTCCGCTGGCGGCGTGATCACCATGCGCCTGCGTGAAGACGACACCATCGCTGGGGCGGCGCTCGTCACCAGTAACTCGCTGCTGACCTTCATCACCGCGAGTGGCGTGGTGATGCGCACCACTACCGATGACGTGCGCCAGCTTGGCCGTAACACCCAAGGGGTTATTGTCGTCAACCTCGCGCCTGGCGACCGTGTCGCCGCGCTTTCGGTCGAAGAGCCGGAAGAGGTTGAGGCACCCCCGCCGACGCTGGTCAGCCCGGATGGAGCGTAGGCACAAACAGGTATCGGGGAGAACCAAGTTCTCCCCGATACCTGTTTGTGCTTGCGCGTTAGGGAAGCGGGTTTTGTTGATGGCCCCGTTGCTTTGTCACCCTGAGTACGAAATGGCCCGCGGGCCAGTGGCCCCGTGAGAAACAAGGGTTCTGTCACCCTGAGCGCAGCGAAGGGTCTCTCGTCAGGCGAGAAGAGATGCTTCGCTGCGCTCAGCATGACAAGAGCCGCAGCGTTACTTTTGCGCTATTGCGGTAGTTCTATTGTTGTAAGGGATGGTTCGTAGCCACTTTACAGTTTACCGCTGTCGCGCTGGGGGTGCGGGGGCATGGCCCCCGCAATCCCCCCCATCCCAGTGGGAGGTGTGGAGGGCGTAGCCCTCCACACCTCCCGCCAGACTGCAAAGTAGATCGCCGCAAGGCGAAACCATCCCTAAGGCAGTTTTTTTGGCTCAACAACCGCACAACAACCCCCTGACCGCCGTGCCACCGCCGGAGCCGTGGCGCTGGCACGCGGGGGTGCTTCTCTTTTACCTGATCGTAGGGGTCGTCTATACATGGCCGCTCGTTTTGCACTGGCAAACCGGAGCAATTCAGATCTGGCCCTACCCAGTGGATGCTGGCCAAGGCATTTGGAACCTCTGGTGGGCGCGTACCACCCTGCTGAATGGTGAAAATCCCTACCAGTTAACGCGCTACCTCTTTTACCCCGCCGGCGCCGAGTTGTTTTGGCAAACATTGAGTCTGCCGAATGCGCTGCTGGTGCTGCCGATCCTGCTCATCTTTGGGCCGGTCGTCGCCTTCAACAGCCTCACCCTGCTCTCGTTTGTACTTGGCGGCTACCTCGTCTATCGCCTTGCCCGCGCATTGCACGTTGGGCCGCCAGCGGCATTGATCGCGGGCTTTGTCTACGTCTGCTCCCCCTACCACATGCAGCAACTCCACGGCGGGCCGCTGGAGTTGATCACGATCCAGTGGATACCCCTGAGTTTTCTCGCGCTCATGTATGCCTTGCAACGCCCGTCGCTGTGGCGCACGCTGCTGGCGACCGTGGCGCTCCTCTTGACCACGCTGGCCAGCCAGTACTATGGCCTCTACACCGCGATCATTATGGTATGCCATGTGGCGCTCGTGGCGCTGCAACCGCAGGGTAGCCTGGGGCGCTGGCGGGTGCATTGGCCCCAGGCAGCGGTTGGGTTGAGCATGCTCAGTTTGTGGGCTGCAACCTTGCTCTTCTTCTTTGTAGGTTCGTTGGAGGCTGTGGGGCAGTTTGTACCGCAAGATTGGTATATGCGCCAAGTCTTTCATGCGGTGGCGCTCGTTGATCTGCTTTTTCCAAATATCCTCCACCCTCTTTGGGGCGCACCGCTAGAGGCCATGCTGCTCGACCTCCACCACTTTGGGGTTGACACTGGCATGCAATTGGGCCTGGGCATCAGCCTGTTGCTCGTGGTAGCACTGGTGCGCCAGTGGCGCACGGCTTGGCCCTGGGCGCTGTTGGGGCTGATCAGTTTAATCTTTGCATTGGGGCCAAAGCTACAAATTACCGACAGCATAACGGGCATCCCCATGCCGTTCATGATCTTCAACCTGAGTGAAGTCTTTCGTAACAGCAGTCGTCCTGCCATCTTTGTCGCCGTGCTGATGCTGCCCGTGAGCCTGCTCTGCGCATTGGGTTGGCAGGCGCTGCTGCAAGGGCGCACCCTAGCGCAAATCATGTTTGGCCTCTGGCTTGCCTTTGAACTGCTGCCCGGCCCGATGCCAATCATCGCCATCAGCAGCGATCCGCACTATGCGCTGCTCAACGCCGACCCGGTGCCGGGAGCGCTGCTGCCGCTACCGGCGGCCTACAACGATAGCCGAGCGATGCTGCATCAATTTTGCCATGGCCGTGCGCTGGTTGGCGGCTACCTCGCCCGCACGCCCCCCAACCCCCTCATCGCCGCGACCACCCAAATCCACCAACTGCTGAATCCATTGGCAGCAACGCGGGATATTGTTACCTACCCATTGGCAACGGAACTGCGCACGCTCGGCATTCGTTACCTCACGCTCAGCCCGACGCAGATGCCACCGGATGAGTTGCAGCGCCTCCATGCGCTGCTGGCCGTGCCCGGGGTTCGGCGCATCGTGGACACCCCAGAACTCGCGATCTACCAGGTGGCGGAGGGGGATCTGCAACCGTTGGTTTTGCCCATGGATGGCTGGCACGCGGTGGAGCATGATGGGCAGCGCACATGGCGCTGGATGGGTGCCAAAGGGATCTTCCAGGTACTGACGCCTCAGGATGCCACGGTGACGCTGCGTCTGATCATTGCGGCCTACGACGAGTCACGCACTCTGACATTTAGCTTGAACGAGCAAATGATGGGCAGGTATGAGATACCCACCGGCCACGAGCGTGAAATCAACCTGCGGCTGGCACTTCCGGCAGGTACGCACCGTCTGGGGTTGCACAGCAATTCGACCGACATCACACCCGAGGGGCGCGAAGTCAGTTTCAAAGTGAGCGACGTGCAGACGCAGGGCCAAATGCGCCCCAGCGATGCTGCACCGCTGACCAGCATAACGCCGCCGCCAATGCTGCCGCGCCTGCCGGCCCCGTGGTGTGCGGATACCACCTTGTCGCCCTGAGTAGAGCAGAGCAAGGCCTCTCTTTTGGCGACCACAAGCGACCCTTCGCTGCGCTCCTGAGAAACAAACGCCCCCGTCATGCTGAGCGCAGCGAAGCATCTCTTTTCGACCGAAGAGAGACCCTTCGCTGCGCTCAGGGTGACAGAATTCTTGTTTCTCACGGGGCCACTGGCCCGCAGGCCATTTACTCCTCAGGGGTGATTCGTAGCGACGTTACCATTTGCCGCACTAGGTTTGCGGGGGCTTGGCCCCCGCAAAACCCCCATCCCAGTGGGGAGGACGCGGAGGGCTACGCCCTCCGCGTCCTCCCCGCAAACGGTAAAGCCGATCGCCGCAAGGCAAAACCATCCCTCAGAATGGCAAAACCCCATAGAATGAAATCACCCCTTATGCCCAACAATCCGCTGCGCGGCTGGAAACTGACCTTGGCGGGCATTCTGCTGGTGGCGGCCTTGCTGCGCCTTCCCTTCTTGGCAAATAACCCCCACGGCCTCTACTGTGATGAAGCGTGCGCCGGCTATGATGCCTATGCGTTGCTAACAACGGGCGCGGATCGGGCGAGTACCTTTCTGCCACTCTATACGCGATCCTTTAATGTCTTTCCTGAAGCGATCTACCAATACCTCACCATCCCATCCATTGCGCTCTTTGGCCTGAATGAGTTTGCGGTACGCCTGCCTGCGGCAATCATCGGCATCCTCTCGGTGCTGGCCCTCTTCTGCTTTGTGCGTGAACGTGAAGGGCGCGACACCGCCCTCGTTGCGGCCCTGCTGCTGGCGCTGAGCCCTTGGCATGTCCATTTTAGCCGCATTGGTCTTTGGCCGATCATCTTTCCTCTTTGTATTATTCTAGCCCTTTACATCTTTTTTAAGAGCCTGAGCCAACCACGGTTATTTTGGCTCACGGGGGCGCTCTTTCTGTTCAGCATGCTCTCGTATCAAGCGGCGCGCCTGTTTGTGCCGCTTATGCTCATCGGCCTCGGTCTGCTCTATTGGCGCGAACTATGGGCACAACGGCGGGTGGTGCTGCCCGTCTGTCTGGTTGCGCTGCTGGCTCTCGTACCCTTGGTGCAATTCTGGCTGTCGCCTGCGGGCATGGTGCGGGCGAGCGGACTCATTGCGCCCGAGGTAGGCACTACGCTCAAGAACTATCTTGCCTACTTCAGCCCCGATTTTCTCTTCCTGCGTGGCGACAGCAACCTGCGCCAGCATAATGGGCAGATGGGCCAACTCTATCTCTTTGAGGCGCTCACGCTGCCTTTGGGCCTGTTGATACTGTTACGACGGCTGGTGGCGCCGGCAGGGGCCGATTGGCGGCCTGCCGCGGTGATTCTCCTCTGGCTGCTGCTTGCGCCCTTGGCGGCGGCGCTCACCGCACCCGATACCGCACTACGAGCACTTGTGGCAACGCCAGCCCTCGCCTTCATTTCCGCGCTGGGCATGCAGAGCATCGTCAAGAGCATTACCCGGCTGCGGCAGCACCAGCGCTACCGAGCGGCACTGCTCAATGGTGCGCTCGCCGCCCTGTTGGCGCTCAATGTCGCTTGGTTTGCCAAGGTCTACTTGCTCGACTACCCGCAACTCAGCAGCCGGGCTTGGCAGTATGGCATGCGCGAATTGATCGCCTACACCGAACAGAGCGCTTATGACTGCATTGTTCTGAGTAGTCTGCTGCTGGAGCCGCAGATCTACGTCCTCTTTTATACCCAGGTGCCAGCGGCGACCTACCAGCAGACATGGATGCCTGCGCAGCGCCTGGATCGTTGGGCTTTCGGGCGTTACTATGCCTTCTACCTCACTTCATCGTTCCAACTTAACGGCACATGCCTCGTGGCACTGAAGCCTGCCGAAATGAGTCTATTGGCGGCGAGTGGGTATGCCTACCACGAGATCCACCGGATCAGCGATGCCTACGGGCAAGAGCATATTCGTCTCGTAGAAGTTACGCATTGGGACGACCGCAGCACAACGCCGCTCAAGCTGGCGAACTATGGCGTGCCCCGCGTACAAGATCGCCCGTTTGCCTACGTAGGTGACGACTGGTATGCCGAAGAGCGTCACGGCACGCAACGCTGGCGTTGGATGGGGCGGCATGGCACGATTGCGCTAGTCAATCCCACCTTTCGCCCCGTGCCCGTGCGGCTGAATCTTTACGCACAGAGCTACCAACAGGCGCAACGGGTGCAACTTACGCTGGGGACAGAAGCTGTTGGAAGCTGGGATCTCACCCCTGCCGGGGCCGGACGGAGCCTACAGATCTTGCTGCGCCCTGGCGAAACCCAACTCCGGCTTGAGGCCGAACCAGGCTTTGACGGGGAACGTGCGCTGAGTCTGATGCTCTTGGGGGCAGAATTGCGCGAGGTGACTAGTGACATCACCTTGGCACCTACATTCTACCCTGGTGTCGTCTTTCCCCGCCTTGAGGTGACTGAGTAGTGTTACGGTTACGCCTTGCGGCGGGGGTGCGGGGGAGGCTGTGCATGCGTATTAACTTAAGGGGCCTGCGGCCCCTAAAACTCCGCCAGAAGGGAAATTTTTCGGGGGCCATGCCCCCGAACCCCCGCCAGCAGGCCCGCTAAGGGCTTAAGTTATGCGGGGCATAGCCCATGCGCACATCCTACTACCCATGCAAGTAGGTAAAGGATTAAACATTCGTAGGGAGAATTGTTGAGATTCCCCCTATTCACCGTTTAATAACCGTGATACAATGGAAACACGGAGCACTCCATAGTCGCTGCGGCGAAGGATGGGGTGGCTTATTCTGTTTGCATGTTTTCAGCAGGGAGGAGGCAGCGATGGAGATCTTGGCTACGCTGGTGCGTTACGGTTTCGTAGCCGCCCTCGCGGTCGAAGCGGGGGTGATCGGCTTCGCCCTGTTGCGTTTGGCCCGCGAGAAGGTGCCTTCGCCTGCCAAGATTGCCCCCCAGGAGTAGCTTGTGGCCTACCGCATCCTGCACATCTCTGACATCCACACCGGGCCGCCCTTCCAGCAGGCTGTTGCTGATGCATTGGTGCGTCAGGCCCATGCGCTGCAGGCCGATCTGGTCGTCATTTCGGGCGATTTTGTGCAGCGCGCCGATTTTGTCGCCCAGTGGGAGGCGGCGTGCCGCTTCCGTGAGGCCTTGCCTGGGCCGCAGTTGGTGGTACCAGGCAACCACGATGTGCCACTCTATAATCTGCCCCTGCGCCTCGTGAATGGCCTCGGGCGCTACCGTCGTTATATTAGCGCTGACTTGAGCCCGGTTTTCACCCTGCCCGGGCTGGTTGTTGCAGGGGCGGTTACGGCCCAAGGATGGACCTTCGATAGCGGTTGGCTGGCGCGTCGCCAAGCCGCTGCCTTGCGTCGTACCCTCAGGAGCTACGGCCCCGAAGTCTATAAGATCGTGGTGTGGCACCATCCCGTGATGAATCCGCCAGGAGTGCTTAAGAATCGGGCCATGCGTGGGGCCAAACAAGCGATACGTTTGCTTGATGAGTGTGACGTGGATATGCTGCTCTGCGGTCACATCCATGTCAACTATGTTGGCACGACTCTTGATATAGTGCGTGACTTGGGGCGTGGAACCATCGTCTGCCATAGTGGTACCACTACGTCAAAACGTGGCTACGGGCGTGAACGAGGTAAGAATAGCTGCAACCTAATTGAAGTTGGAGCGCAGACCGTCACGGTCAATCCGCTGATCTTTAACCCGCTGGTGGGTCGCTTCGAGCATACGGCGGCCCATGTCTTCCCGCGCCGCGTTGTTGCCCCGCAGCCGTCATTGGCTTCCGCCGCACCAAAGTTGCAAACATCCTCGTAGTTTTTCGGGTAATGTTGCTGGAACTTCAGGATTGGGTGGGTTTTTGCGGGGAGGGCTGCGCCCTCCCCGCACCCATGCGCTACGCGATGTAGCTTGAAAGGAGTGTTCGGTTAAGGTCTGGATCTCCCCAGGCAAGGCTGAAGCAATACCATCCTTCCGCTTTGTCTTGTATTAGATCGTACCATGTCTCACACAAAACTCGTATAGACATTCCATTGAGATGGACTATACTCAGTTTGGACATGGGCATCGGTGCAAACTAGTGCGGTTCTGTTGGGATGCGTTCGCTCCGACCGATCCTAACTCTTTATTGTCAGACCTAGACGGGTGGCAACGGCGCCGCCAGGAAGAAACCAATGAGTACAACATTAGCTTACGTACCCCCGATTGTTAGCGCCAGCCCCACGGCTGATGTGTTTGCTAGTGTCGCGCATATGCTCGCCGAGACGCTCCGCATCGAGCCGCCGCCCTACCGTGCTTGGGCCATGCCTGCCGAGCGGGCGCGCATGCCAATTGGTAGCTACCTGCTTGGCCATGGCTATATTCGCCCCAACCAACTCGTGCAGGCGTTGAGCATTCAGCAACAAGCGGCACCCGGCGAGCACCGTATGCTGCTCGGTGACGTGATGGTTGCCCGTAGCCTGATTAGTCCTCGCGTCTTGGCTACCATGTTGGCGGTGCAATTAATGGATCGTTTGGTTGATCCAACACCCTTTCAGCCGGTACGCCTTGGCGAACATCTCGTCTCGCGCGGCCTCATCAAACCCCGCCACCTCGCTGGTGTCCTTCAGTTGCAATCGTGGTTGCGCTCGCAGGGCTACGCGGTGCAGTTGGGCACACTGCTGGTGCAGCAGAACCTTGTCCATATGCGCCATGTTGAAGAGATTGTCGCCCAAGAGCGTAGCCGTCAGGTTGAATGAGGCTGGCTGTGGTGCAGTCACCCCGTGTTATTCGCCAGATCATGGCCCTGCGGGCCGCGTTGGAGCTCGACGCATCCCTTGTTGTTGATGAATTGTTGCTGCTGCGCGATCTCGAAGGACGTTCGCTTCGCCCATTGCAACCACCGCCCGAGGTGACCCCCCGGTTTTCCGCTGTGCTGCTCTTGCTCTATCCGAGCGCCGACGAACTCTGGTTGCCGCTGACCCTGCGTTCGGCCCGCCTCACCACGCATCGTGGTGAGGTCTCGCTTCCCGGCGGGGGCTGCGACCCCGACGATGACGGCCCCGTCGGGACGGCGCTGCGCGAAGCGTGGGAGGAATTGGGGATCGTGCAGGAGGATGTCGAAGTCATTGGTACCCTGACTGCATTCTATATTCCTCCCAGCAATAACTGCCTAACACCAGTGGTGGGCCTCAACCGTGGCACCCCCCATCTCCGCCCTGACCCCAACGAGGTCGAGGCGGCTTTTAGTGTGCCCTTGCGCATGCTTCTCGATCCGCAAACCGTACACGAAGAGGTGTGGGAGTACTACGGCAGCAAGATCCGCGTCCCCTTCTTTGCCCTTGAGGGCTACAAGGTCTGGGGGGCCACCGCCCTCATCCTGAGTGAATTGGTCGCTCGCCTGCGCCATGTTGGTTTGAGCGCATGAGGGATCATGGACAGAAAGAACATTTGTTCCTCAAGCGACAGATAGGCGATTGGGATACTGTAGATGGCCCTCACCCCCCTACCCCCTCTCCCACGTTGTGGGAGAGGGGGCGAAGATATTGAGATTTTTGGTGTTCCAATGCGGTTCCAGAGTGAGATTATACAAATTTTCGATCCGCCCATGAACGCCATCCGGCGGGGCGCGGGGTGCAGCCCCACAGATTTCAGTTGCGCCCATCCCATGTTGTTGCGTGGGCGCGGCTTTGCCGCGCCCACGCAACAATAAAGATAAATTCTCTAATCCCCACCGGAGGTAATCTTGAAGAGCAACGACGCGCCCGACGTCGCCGTCATCCTTGAGCAATTGCGGGTTGAACTACGGAACCAACGGACGGCGCAGGGCGCAGATGAGGCCGGGAGTGCGCTGGGAGCAATTGAGCGTGAGTTGCAGCATTGCGCCGAGCAACTGGAGATTACCCGTGTGGTGAGTGCCCATTGGCCGCTTGAGGGGCGCACGCTCTATGAACGCATGTGGGTGTTGATCAATAAGGTGGTGCGCCGGGCGCTGCGTTGGTATATCAATCCGATTGTTGAGCAGCAGAATGCGTTTAATGATACGGCGGCGCGCTCGCTGCGCCTCTTGATTGCTGCGCACGCGGATCTGCGTGATCAGTTGGCGGAGGTGCAACGTCGTGGGGTTGCCCCGCCCCCCGCACCGCCCGCGCCGCCCGTGGTCGCCCCGCCACCCGCTGCGCCTACGGCGGCGTTGCAGCAGGCGGTGGAAGCGCAAGGGCACGCTGAGCTGCTTGCGCCCCTGCCCGACTTGGAACTGCGTCCGTGGCCGTTGCGCCTGCAAGAACGTATGGCAGTAGCGGCCCACTGGCCGATCATGGGCACGACGCCCTTCACCCAGGCGCGAGCGTTGGCGCAGCGTATGCTGCGCCAGTATCTGCGCTGGATGGTCAACCCCATTGTTGAGCAGCAGAACGGAGCAAACGCGGCAATCACTGCGGCTGTGCCACCGCTGCTAGCCGCCGATGGCGAGTTGCGGGCGCGCCTAGCGGCCCTGCGGGCGCAGCGATGATCACTCTCGTGCTGCCCTGGTTTGGCCCCGAGAGCGCCGGTGGTGCCGAAAGCCAAGCGCGTGATCTGGCGCGTGCATTGCATGCGCTGGGGGTTCCTGTGCGCGTCTGGGCGAGTACCGGGCGCGATGCGTTGCAGCCTGGCCTGCCGGGGATGCCGTATGGCACCAGCCCTCACTATCCGCCTGGCCACAGCCGTGTGGATGGTCTGCCGGTTTGGCGTTTTCGCCCCACCCCCGCCGATGCCCAGGGTGTGCCGCGCCTTTTGCGCTTGCGTCCGCAGCTCTGCCCCGATCTGAGCCAATTTGCGCCGCATGAGCTGCGCCTGCTTGCTTCACTCTTGGGCAGCGATGAGCTCTATGCGGCGATTCTGGCGGCACGCCACGATGAGGCCAATTGTTTCGTCTTTTTGCCCTACCCCTTTCCTACCACCTTTTGGGGTACGCTTTTGGCACCTGAACGCAGCTATTTGCTCGCATGCCTCCACGATGAGCCCTATGCGCGCTACAGTACCTACCGGTTTATGTTCAACCATGCGCGGGGGGTGGTGGCCAATAGCCACCCCGAAGCCGCGTTGGCGCAGCAACTCTATGCCTTGCCCGCCGCAAAGATTGTCGTTCCTGGTGAGGGTATCGATCTGACGGCATGTGGTAATGCCAGCCGTTTGCGTCAAGCCTACAACCTTGACCAGCGCCCGCTCTTGCTCTATGCCGGGCGGCGTGATGCGAGTAAGAATCTGCCGCTGCTGCTGGCCTATGTGCGTGAATATGTGGCGCGGCGCGGCACGCCGCTCCGCCTCGCGCTCATGGGTGCGGGCGAGCTCTCTATGGCTGCGGCGGGCTACAGTGCTGGCCTGGCCGATCTCGTGCTAGACTTGGGTTTTGTTGATGCCCAAACCAAACATGATGCCTATGCGGCGGCTGACATCTTTGTGCAGCCTTCGCTCCATGAGAGTTTCAGTATTGTTTTGATGGAAGCGTGGCTGCAAGGCACGCCTGCGCTGGTGCATGGCGACTGTGCTGTCACGGCGGATCATGCGCGGCGCAGCGGCGGCGGCTTGGCTTGGCGCAACTTTGGTGAATTTGCGGCAGCGCTTGATCTGCTGCTGACCCGTCCCGATCTGCGGCAGACGTTGGGCCAACGCGGGCGCGACTATGTGCTGGCAACCTGCGATTGGACGATGGTGGCACGCCAGACGGCGGCGTTTGTGATGGGAGAGGCGTGAGGCGGTGACGCGGTGTGACCAAAACGTGCAGGAAGGGTGCGTGCGGGAACATGGTTCCCGCACATCCTTCCGCATTGCGTAAAGAGGCGGCGACGCGGTGACGCGGTGTGACCAAAACGTGCAGGAAGGGTGCGTGCGGGAACATGGTT
>RSAS01000657.1:17424-18949 GCA_003934145.1 Candidatus Viridilinea halotolerans
CCTGCACATCCTTCCGCATTGCGTAAAAGGGATGCGCGGGAACATGGTTCCCGCACATCCCCTCCGGGAGTTGATGTGAATGTAAAGCGTATTGTAATCTGCACCGCCCAAGTGCCCTTTGTGCGCGGCGGCGCGGAGTATCTGGTGGAGGGGCTGCGCGATGCGTTGCGTGCGCGAGGCCACCTGGTTGATGTGGTGGCGCTGCCTTTCCAGTGGAGTCCGTTGGAGCGTATTGCCGAGAGTGCGCTGAGTTGGCGGCTGCTCGATCTGAGTCAGACGAATGGGATGCCGGTGGATCTGGTGATTGCCACCAAGTTTCCTTCCTATCTGGTGCGCCACGCGCACAAAGTGGTCTGGTTGGTGCATCAGCATCGCCAGGCCTATGATTGGTATGGCACGCCGTTGAGTGATTTTGTGAATATCCCGGAGCATCGTCAGGTGCGTGAGGCGATTTTTCGCATGGATCGGCGCGGCTTGGGGGAGTGTCGGGCGCGTTTTACGATTTCGCGCAATGTGAGCGAGCGGCTGCGGCGCTTTAATGGTCTGGATAGCACGCCGCTCTATCCGCCGAGTCGTTACGCCAACCAGTTGTATGCAGGGAGTTATGGCGACTACATCTTCTCGTCGGCGCGCCTGGATCGTGCCAAACGCCTCGATCTGCTGCTGCACGCCGTGGCGCAGATGGGCCAACCCGCCCAGTTGTTGCTGGCTGGCACCGGCCCGGAGCGAGTAAACCTTGAGCGCTTGGCTGCGGAGCTTGGTTTGGGCACACGCGTGCGTTTCCTGGGTTTCGTAAACGATCAGGAATTGCTCGAACTCTACGCAGGCGCACGGGCGGTCTACTATGCGCCCGTGGACGAGGATTATGGCTTTGCGACAGTGGAGGCGTTTGGTGCGGCGCGCCCCGTGGTGACCACCCACGATGCGGGGGGCGTCTTGGAATTTGTGGTAGACGGCAGCAACGGCCTGGTCTGCCCGCCCGAAGCGGCGGCCTTGGCGCAAGCACTGGATCGTTTGGCGAGCGATGCAGCCCTCGCGGAGCGCATGGGGCGGGCGGGGCAGCCGCTGGCGGCGGCGATTGGTTGGGAGCGGGTGGTGGATGGGTTATTGGGTAGAGAACAGAAGAACAAATGAATAGAGGAACGGAGGAACGGAGGAACAGAGGAACAGAGGAACGGAGGAACAGAGGAACGGAGTGCGAGCAAAGCGATCTGTTCCTCTGCAATGGAGCAAAAGTCACCCTGTTGCTCACAAAGCGCTTGTCATGCTGAGCGCAGCGAAGCATCTCTTTTCGACCGACGAGAGACCCTTCGCTGCGCTCCTGAGAAACAAACGGCGCGGTGGCACGGGGCTTCGACAAGCTCAGCCACCGCGCCGCGCTCCTACGCTGGCTGAGCCTGTCGAAGCCAGCGTAGGGGCGCGGCCCCCGCGTTTCTCACAGGCCACTGGCCCGCGGGCCATTTCGTACTCAGACATGGTTTCAGAAAGGGGCTTCGCGCTTTACCATCGTAGTGCCGACTTTCGT
>RSAS01000073.1 GCA_003934145.1 Candidatus Viridilinea halotolerans
GAAAAATTTCCCCTTCCGGCGGGGTTTAAGGGGCCGTAGGCCCCTTACGTTCATGTGCATGGGGCCTGCGGCCCCCAATCGCCCACCGAAGGTGGTGCGGATATAGTTACGCCGCCGCACCAAGTGAATTTTGGCGCAGCGGCGTAATTAGGTTTTTTCCGCATGAGAATGCGGAATAATGATGGTGAGCCGGGCGGGGATCGAACCCGCGACCCTCTGATTAAAAGTCAGGTGCTCTACCACTGAGCTACCGGCCCGCACGCATTATAGCCGAGCCTAATCCTACCGTCAAAAGATGCTGCGGGATGGTTTCAGACTATGTTACAGTTTGAGTACGTCCATGGCACGCTGATGCCTCGTCCCTCTTTGCTGTTTCCTAGCTTCTGTATCCTTACCCTATGGGGTTTTTCTATGCCCTCTCTGCCTATTCCCACCATTATCGAACGCACTGCCCGTGGCGAACGCGCCTGGGACATCTTTTCGCGCATGCTCCAAGAGCGTGTCATTATGATCAGTACGCCTATTGATGACGACATGGCCTCGCTCGTCGTCGCCCAGTTGCTCGTGCTCCAACACCAAGATCCCGAGCGCGACATCTGGCTCTACATCAATAGTCCCGGCGGCGTGATTCGCGCTGGCCTAGCGATTTACGATACGATGCAACTCATTCGCCCCGACGTTTGCACTGTCTGTATCGGGCGTGCCGCTAGTATGGCTACTGTGCTGCTTGCGGGCGGGGCGAAGGGCAAACGCTTCGCGTTGCCCAATGCGACCATCCATTCCCACCCGGCGGGTGGTGGTGCTGAGGGTTACGCCCCCGATGTCGAAATTCAAGTCCGCGAGATGCTGCGCCTCCAGCGGCTCATCCGCGAACTGATGGCCCAAGACACCGGCCAGCCGGTCGAGCGCATTGAGCAGGATTTTAACCGCGACGCCTATCTCACGCCTACGCAAGCGATTGAGTATGGGTTGATTGATGCGATTTTGGAGCCGCGTTAGAAGAGGCGATGAGGCGGGGATGCGAGACGCCTCACCGCCTCACCGCCTCATCGCCTCATCGCTTCACCCAGCCACTCCACCGTCCCCTCAATCACCGCAAGCTCAATCGGCAGCGAGACATGGCTCGCGCCCGGCACAAGGCGCACATCGCCCCAACCCGCCGTCGCGTTTGCCATCTCGGCCATGCTGTCGGCGGGCAGCACCGCGTCGCGCCCGGCATAGTAGAGCAGCAGGGGCGGACGAGTGGCTTTGGGCTTGACGCGCGCCAGGCTACCCAAGACATCAAGCGCAGCAAAGAGATCCCAAGTGCCGATCTGCGCCCGAATGCCGCTCGTCTGCCAAGCAGCCACAATGTGTTGCGGCGCGCCGTCACGGAAGAGGTGCAACAAAGGGCGGCGCACAATCCGTAGCGCCTCGAGGCGTTGGGCGCGCCGGTAGGCGGCGTGGTTCAAGCGCAGGCGCGGCGGCGTCACCCAGAGCACCAACGCATCGGGTTGCGCCCCCTCGGCCACCGCCCGCACGGCCACCGCGCCGCCCAGACTCATGCCCAGAAGCCCCACCCAGGCATACTGGTTGCGCAACCAAGCCATTGGCCCCGTCACGCTGCCCACAATCGCCGGGAAAGCTTGCGCCCGCGGGCTCTCGCCGTGGCCGTCGAGATCAACGAGCAGCACCGCAAAACCGTGCTGCACCAGCACCTCCACCAGCCGCCAGGCGTAGAAACGTTTGTCGCAACCGGAGCCATGCACCACACAGAGCGCCCTCTGCGCTCCCTCCGTCGGCACAACATGCAATGCGGGCACGGGGCCATGCGGCCCCGCCAGATCGAGCCGCGTAATGTTGCGATCACGATAGACACCCGGCGCAAGTTGCGCCAACGGATCCAAAGCGCGTTGGCGCCACATCGCCAAACCCATGTGCAACCCCAGGCTTAGCGGCAGCGCTGCCGCCAGCGTGCGCCCGTGGGGGCGACCCCAGAGCAACGCGGCCAGGCCCAAGCCCAACGTAAAACGGCCCCCACCCCAACGCAAGCCGCGCAACCCCGTGCGCAACGCCAGCCAATCGAACAGGCACAACCAACAAGTGAGCGCAGCCAGGGGCGCACCGCGTAGCGGTTGCATAGGCACCTCCGGTGGGCATTTGGATGCGGTGCGGGGGCGGCACCGCAAGGCGTAGGAAAGGTGCGCGAGGGAATCTGGTTCCCTCGCATCCTACCACCGTCCGGCGGGGCATGGGGCGCAGCCCTACCGGTTTTGGTCACACCCATTACGTTTTATGTACGGATAAGGAGCTTGCAGCAATGGTCGAACAGATTATTCGTTATGATCGCTACCTTTGACGCCGCATCCAACGTATATTACACTGAAGCGCAGTTCCTCTAGCTACAGTTCTTCAGGCAATGTTTCTGGAACTCCAGGATTGGGTGGGGGTTTTCGGGAAGGGCTTCGCCCTCTCCGAACCCCTCCCTTTCAAGATTCCTTAAAGGAGGTTGGCCTTATGCAACCACGCGAGTTTATCACGCCCGCCCACATGGTCGTCGGATCCAACGCAGTCGAGCAGGTAGGCGAGCAGTGTCGCAAACGCGGCTGGAGCAAAGCGCTCATCGTCACCGACAAGATTATGGCGAGCCTGGGCCTCGTCGCCCGCGTCGAGCAACTCCTCGCCGCAAGCGAAATTGGCAGCGTCGTCTACGCTGGCGTCAACAGCGAACCCGTCGTCGAGTTCGTGCAAGAGGGACTCGATATTTACAAGGCGAACGCGTGCGATTTCGTCGTCGCCGTCGGCGGCGGCAGCCCGATTGATGCCGCCAAAGCCGTCGCCGTGCTCGTCACCAACCCCGGCTCGATTGAACAATACAAAGGTCTCGGCAAACTCGCCAACCCCGGCGTTCCCCTCGTCGCCATCCCCACCACCGCCGGCACCGGCAGCGAAGCCACCCTCTTCACCATCATCACCGATCAGAAGACCGACGTGAAGATGCTGATTGGCAGCCCCTATCTCATGCCGACGGTCGCCATTGTCGATCCGCTGCTCACGCTCTCGTCGCCCCCCGGCGTAACGGCAGCCACCGGCATTGACGCGCTCGTGCATGCCATCGAAGCCTACGTCTCGGTCAAACGCCAACCGATGAGCGACATGTTTTGCCTCTCGGCGATAGAACTGATCAGCCAAAACATTCGCCAAGCCTGGGCCAACGGCAACAACATCGCCGCCCGCGAACAGATGATGCTCGGCGCCATGCAGGCCGGCATCGCCTTCAGTAATGCCTCCGTCGCGCTTGTCCACGGCATGTCGCGGCCTATTGGTGCCAATTTCCACATCGCCCATGGCGTCTCTAACGCCGCGCTGCTCGCCGTCGTCACCGATTTCAGCCTGATTGGCGACCCGGTGCGCTACGCCCGTATCGCCCAAGTCATGGGCGAAAACACCAGCGGCCTTGCGCTCATGGACGCCGCCGACCGTGTCGTTGTCGCCATCCGCCGCCTCGTGCGCGATATTCGTATTCCTTCGTTGCGCCAACTCGGCGTCGAACGCGAACGCCTCATGGAACTGGCCCCCGCGATGGCCGATGCCGCCATCGACAGTGGCAGCCCCGGTAACAACCCGCGCAAGCCCACGAAGCAGGAGATCATCGAACTCTACGCACGGGCGTTTGATGAGGAGTAGGAGCGCGAGGCGAAGACGTGGGGAGACGGGGAGGGCTTTTTGTCGCTGCCGCGCTGGGGGTGCGGGGGCATGGCCCCATATGTATTAACGTAAGCCAACGAGCGTGGTTCGTAGTAGGGGCTTTAGCCCCGTAACCAGCCC
>RSAS01000048.1 GCA_003934145.1 Candidatus Viridilinea halotolerans
GCGGGGGGGGTTGGGGGGAGGCGCCCCCTCCCCCGAAAAACTTCTTTTGTTGTGCTGTGGCAGCTTCGCTGCCACAGCACAACAAAAGAATTCAGCTACGGCTGCGTATAGGTAACCCCCAGCGCCGTATCGATCTCACGGATCACCGACCAGTACTCCTTGTACGTAATCGGAATGAACTGGGCCTCGCCCGACTTGCTAAACTCCTCTTCGAGCGAACTGCCCGCCCAGTCGAAGCTGAAGAAGGCCTCACGCACCTTGGCAGCCAGTTCGGGATCAAGGTTGTAGACGTAGCCATAGCCGGTGGTGGGGAAGGTCTCGGAGACATAGATGGAGCGCACCTGATCGGCACTAACCACCTCGCGCTCGATCATGCGGCGCAGCACCGAGTTAGCAATCGCGGCAGCCTCGTAGTCCTCATTGGCCACCCCGAGAATCGAGTTGTCGTGGCTCCCCGAGAAGGTCGCTTCAAAATCGGTGCCCTCCACCATACCAAACTGCGCATCGAGCAGCGCCGAAGGCGCTTTGAAGCCGGAGTTGGAGGTGGGCGAGGTGAACGCGACCTGCCGACCACGCAGATCCTCAATGCTCTGCACCGGGCTGTTGGCCGGCACAATGATCTCCATCTCGTAGCCAAACGAGCCATCGGCGGCGGCCATCATCGTAAAGGGCACAAAACCCGCAAAGTTGACGGCGAAGGGATTGGAGCCGGTGTTAAAGCCCGCCACATGCAACCGACCAGCGCGCATCGCCTCAAGCTGAGCCGCATTGGAATCGACAGCAAAGAACTCCACCTGCTTGCCCGTCATCGCCTCCATGTGGGCCAAAAAGTCGGCCCAAGCATCGCGGTAGACGGCAGGATCTTCGACGGGAGTATAGGCAAAGATCAGCGTGTCGGGGTTGACCCACTGCGTCGCATCTTGGGGCGGATCAGCAACGAGATCGCCATCCGCATCGCAGAAACGGGCATCCATCTCGGCGGGGCGGGGGCATGCTTCGGCAGCAGGTGCCTCGGCAGCAGGCGCTTCGGCAGCGGGCGCCTCCGCAGCGGGCGCCTCGGTGGCAGGCGCGGCAGGCGCCGACGCAGGCGCCTCCGCACCACAGGCCGCCAGCAACAGAATCGCAACCAGCACAAGCAGACTCAGGCGTAACATACGTACCATGGGGTGTCTGTCCTTCCTCAATAAACAGCAAAGCCTAGCATAGGCCAAACTATGCTAGGCGAGGAAGGTTATCTTCGGGTTGCCCACCGGTTAAGGGAGAATTAAGGTTAAAGTAGGTATTGTTAAGGATTTTTAGGGGTATGCGCGGGAACCTGGTTCCCGCGCATACCCCCGCAGCCCAGCGGGGGCCATGCCCCCGAAAACATCCTCCCCAGAAAATTGTTGCGGTAGCCCAACGGCTACCGCCGCGTGATATACCCCCGCAACGTAGCCATCAACTGCGGCGGGCCAATGATGACCGGCTCGCTGAGTTTGGGATGGCTGAGCAGCGGCGGAACATCGAGCGGCGCACCACTCAGCCCCACAATGGCCGCACCAGCGGCGCGCAGGATACTCAGCCCGGCGGCGAGATCCCACAGGTTGGCGCGCCCGATCAGGGCCCCCACGGCACTGCCACGGGCAACATAGCAGCAGTCGGCGGCGACGCTGCTCAGGCTGCGCATCTTGCCCGGGAAGTCGAAACGATACTGGCGGTGCGCATAGGATGAGATGCCCATCCAGTCGTTGCCGTCAATGCGCGCAGCACTACTAACGGTGATAACCTCATCGTTGCGGAAGGCAGGCCCCTCAACGTCGGCCCAGTAGCAATCCTCGATCAACGGCATCGCAATCACCCCCAAGTAGGGTTCGCCGTAGCGCAACACCCCAATCGAGACGCCCCAAGTGGGCAGGCCCGCAATGAAAGCCGCCGTGCCATCAATCGGATCAAGGCACCAGACAAACTCGCGGTCAATCGAGCCAATGCCCTGCTCCTCACCGATAATGCCATGATCAGGATAGCGCGCCGTGATCCGCTCGCGCAGCATAATCTCGATCTCCAGATCAGCCTGCGTGACCGGGCTACGGTCAGCTTTACGCACATGGCTCACGCGGTTAAAGTAACTCCGCGCCAAACGGCCCGCCTCAGCGGCCCATGTGCGCACTTCGTCTATGGCGATAGCGCTCACCAGTAGCTCCTTTTTTTGCGCTACGCGCATGGATGGGCGAGGCGTAGCCTCGCCCGAATAGCTCTTTTTTGCTGCGATGTGGCGGCGAATCCGTCAAGTCGCAGCAAAAAATATGGTTAGGACTGTCGGCCTAAAACCCGAAATTCAAGAATTCGCCGACACTTACAGACGACAGAGCCACCGTGAAACTGACACTACCTGATCATGCTCATTAAGGTTCGCTGCATTGGATAGCAAACCAACCTCTAGTTGTGACCAGATCTCTCCTGCCATTTTACGTTCAATTGCCGCACCTATAAAAAAGGTAGAAGGAACTAAGTCAAAACTCTTGAAAGCATCTCTAATTCGGCTCAAAGCTGTACGTGCTGTCTTCCAATGTTCATCAGCCCCTGCTGGATCAATCCCACCCTTTAACTCGCCAAGAGCTAAGTATCTGTCAGGATGTTTGTATAGGCCAGCAGCGGTTAGGAGTCCAGCCTGAATGTCTGGAATGTTTAAGAGATCAGTAGGCGTTTTGGCTTTAGATGCAATAGCATGCAGTGTTCTGGCTTCACTAACCAACGGGGTGGCTTTCCGGTTCTTCTCAAGGGCAAGTGCCACAAAACCGGCTCTGCGAGCGGAATATGATGTTATCAAATCTTCTACAGAGTGTAAGTGCTCTCCGTACGGCGGCATCATGCGCTATCTCTTTCTCCAGATATAGACGCATTTACGCAATGCCTCGCGGCCATGTTGACCCATCTGCTGACTACTATTGCCTTTGCCAGTAGGCAGTAAGAGTATCTTCTCTACATCAAAACCCAACTTATAAGCTATGTCTGATAAAATAAGATCAACTGAAATGCTTGCACCTGCGTAACGTACATTATCATTAACCATAAACAGCGGGGCATTTGGCTTAAGCAGATGACTACATTCAAAAATGATGCAAGCCATTTCAAAAAAATAGCCTTTTACCATGCGAGGTGTGCCGTTATTATTCAATTTCTTCTGATCTTTTTGATCTTGAAGGTACTTGATAATTTCTTGTAGGAGATCTTGTTGGCTTGCAGCATCCAGAGCACTACGCCAAGCTTTGTTCATATTCAACAGATCTTTTGCTCGATTTTCTACTGTGCAACTTAGCATTGTTTGCCGTAATTCAACGAGCTTATCTTTGTCGGTACCTAGTATTGCTAGTTCTAGTGCATAGGTTCTAGTATAATCATAACGATTGCAATAAGGAGGCGAGGTCACAATAGCATCATGCGCTTCTGCAGCTAATTGAGGCATGATGTCAAGGCATGATCCTGGTAACAGCTTAATCGTTCCAGGGTTAATAGGAGTGTTAAAGAGATCTTGTTGGAGGGTAGTAGGATGAAGATCTTCAATAATCTCGCGTAATTTTGCAGAAATAGCCTGATCAAAAGGTAATATCTCGCCCTTATTAAAGGGTTTACTCTCAGATCTTTTACCTGAACGATAATCCCATCGTAGGTATTGACCATCTTTTCGTGTAAAGCTTATTATTTCTAATACACACAGTAACGCAAAGAGGAGAATTTCGCGCACTCTACCCTGTTCCTGTTGGATCATGTAGAGAAATTTCTCAATTTTTATTTGAGTTTCTTCTGGATATGCGCCACTTGTAATGCGTAACTCTGTCAGAGGTACCCTTTCTGTCTGAGAATTCCAGACAGTATGATCAATTAAGTGGCGTATACGAATTATTTCATCTTTGCAAAGATCATTATTGAGCGATTTTCTGACGGAGATAATGGTTTGGCCGATAGGCAATAGCTCGATACCGTCAGCATGAATACCTAGGTCACTAGCAGCGAAGAGAGCTGTGCCACTGCCTGCAAAAGGGTCAAGAATTTTTCCTTTTACATTATAGTAGTTGAGCAAGAATTCTACTAAGGATGCTGAAAAGGCTTCTTTGTATTTGTACCATCGATATATTGAACGACTCTTGTTCGCTTGAAAACTGACGAGAGCTCTAGTTAATGATGGATCGGTTAGGAGACGGGTTGAGAAACGCTCAGTTAGCTCACGATCGAGGGTCTCGATCCTTCCAATAGCATCGTATGTTGCATCCTCCGTCATCGCTATGCTGCTCTCGGTCATACAGTGGCTCCATTCACCGGGAGGGTGCGATGGGACCATGTTCCCTCTTGCTCCCTTTACGCTATCGAGTAAGCTGGTATGCGAATAATTGTACCACACCTTAGACAAGGTTCGTAGGAACTTTACAGTTTAGCGCCATGCATCGCTTTCTGATGCGCTCCGACTGACACCTGAAACCTTGTCTTACAAAAACTTTGTGTCGGGCTGTCAGAACGTGGGCAAGGGAAACCTTGTTTTTTTATCAACATGAGCATAGCAAACCTTGATCTTCTCAGAGATCACCAAGCGCAGTACGCAGATCGAGCCGGGCAACGCTAGAAGGTGCCAAGGGCGTCACCGAGACATACCCCGCCCGCACCGCTCCATCGTCGCTGTCGAGTGGAAAGCTTGGAATACGTTCGTGCGCAAAACGTAGCTTCATATGTCGGCGACCATCCGACTCTGAAGATGGGTCGAGATTCACATCAATCACGTCACCGTAAAAGAAACTGGAGAGGCCCGTCTGCCGGAAACCGCGCACCTCGGTGGGATCGTGAAGGAAAGGGACGTTGACGTTCAGAACGATGGCTTGGCCTTGAGGCAATAACTTGAGTAACGGCAAGAGCCGGAGCGTCGCCCAGGTCGCCGTTGGCCAGGGCATGGGTGTTTCGCCCACGAACATCTGCGAGACGGCCATGGCCGGGATGCCCCACAAGGCCGCCATCATCGCTGCCCCGATCGTACCACTAAGCATGACATTTGTCCCCGCATTGATCCCCCGGTTGATGCCGGAGATCACCACCTCGGGGCGCGGGCCAAGCCCAGCTAGCATGCCAGCAATGACGCAACCCGCTGGGGTGCCATTCAAGGCATAGGCCTCGATCCCCGCATAGGCAGGAGCGGGCGGATCGACCGGGCGTAAAAAGAGTTTGTGGTGCAGCGGTACCGCCATGCTCGTACCGCTCTGTTCCTCTTCCGGGGCGACGATTTGCACCGCGCCCAACCCGGCATCACGCAGCCCGGCGGCCAACTGCCAGATGCCTTCGCTTTCGATTCCATCGTCATTGACGACTAGGATGCGCATGCGCTCTCCTTGGTGTAGTGGGGAACCATGTTCCAATACGTTTCAAATAAGACCTCACAGGTCTGCTCTTCTGCACTGAAACGCCATCAGCAAAGACCTGTGAGGTCTATGCTCTCCCTTATCTGAAAGGTATTGAACCATGTTCCCTACGCCCCTTGAGGGAAGTCTGGGGGAACCATGTTCCCCACGCCCCTTGAGGGAAGTCTGTGGGGAACATGGTTCCCCACGCCCCTTGGGGGAAGGTGTGGGGAACATGGTTCCCCACGCCCCTTGAGGGAAGGTGTGGGGAACCATGTTCCCCACGCCCCTTGAGGGAAGTCTGTGGGGAACCATGTTCCCCGCGCCCCTTGGGGGAAGGTGTGGGGAACTATGTTCCCCGCGCCCCTTTACGGGGTTTGGCGCATCGCTTCTTCCACTAACTCTAGGCTGACCGCGTCGAGTTTCTGGTTGCGGGCCAGTTGTTCGGCGGCTTGGCGTAGGGTGCGGCTGGCGCTAATACGCGCCAAGAAGGGCACTTGCTCGATGGCAAGGTTCAAGCGCGCCGCCGCCGCTTCGCTCCAGGGCATCGTCTCGGCACTCGGCGCGGGGGTGGCGACGGGCGGTGGTGGTGGCCCGCCATGCCCCGGCGGGC
The DNA here is from genome assembly GCA_003934145.1 of Candidatus Viridilinea halotolerans. GTDB lineage: Bacteria > Chloroflexota > Chloroflexia > Chloroflexales > Chloroflexaceae > Viridilinea > Viridilinea halotolerans. The sequence goes on from RSAS01000048.1 coordinate 5,971, forward strand.
CGCCAGCGGGCGGGCGTACCTGCTCCACCGGCAAGAAGTTGAAAACCATATCGTAGAAACGGTTCACCAACTCTTGCATAATATTGGCCGCGCCCGCATAGCCCATAAAGGGCGTGCCCGTCGTGCGCCGCACCACCGGGCCGGGGAAGGTCGCCGGAATATAATGGCTCGCTCGCGCCCCGCTTTCGGCCAAGTAGATCTTTTCGTTGATGCTGCCAAAGACAAACGCGGGCGCTTTAGCGTGCAGCCGCCGCCGAATCTCGATGTTGTCCGGCTCATCATCGCGCCGTGGGCGCCCCGACGCCCACGCCACCTTCATGCCCAATTCCTGACCGAGAAACTGTTGCAAGCCTTCAACGTAGCTGCGTCCCGCCACAAGCGCACAGTCCACCGTGGCGAACCAGTCGCTCTGCGGGCCGCGCCAGAGATCCCACACCGGCTGGAGCGTCGTGCGCTTTTCACGGGCAATGAAAGCTTCAACCTGCGCGGTAGGTGTCCCAAGCAGCGCACCTAATTCAAGCAAGAATTGCGTTGTGCCAAAAACCCCAAAGGGCGCAAAGAGTTGCGGACGGCCAAGTGTCTCCGCCAAGCCAGATCCAAACTCCTGGTAGAGTACCACCGAGACCGCCGCCTCCGCCAAGCGCGGCGTGTCGGCCAGTTTGCTCTCGTAAGGATAGACAAGATTAATTTCGCCACCAACGCCCTCGATCAGCCGCCGCACCTCGTGCAGATCCGCCGGGGCGTTGAAGCAACCCAACGATGGCCCGATGATATTGACCAGCTTCGGCGAGCGCGGCGGCGCGTCGGGCGCCACCAAGGGTTGCCCGTAGTGTTCCCAGGCAAAGGCTAGCGCCCGCTCGCGCCCCTGCCATTCGTTCTGATCGAGCGATTGGCTCCAGAAGAAGTTGGCCTCAGGATCGAGTTGCTTGACCAACTGGCCATGGTCGGCGCTGATCATCTCACTCTCCGCCGTCGAAATTACCACGAGGCGTTTGCCCGCAAGCGCCCCCAGCGAGCGCAGGTCGTTGATGGTACGCACCAGCGCCTGGGCCGTCCCATTGATCACATCCTCTTCGCGGATCGCCGTGGGCGTCAGGTTGGCCATGTGCGGTAGCGCATCGGTATAGTCGGTGACGGCCATACCCAACAGGTTGTAACAACCAATCGGCGCATCACAGACGACATGCAGATCGGGAAAGCAACCAAACACCCATGCAGCACCCCAGTAGGCGCTGGAATCGGAAATATCGCGGATGAGCTGAATGGTCATACCGTCGGCTCCGTGAAAAAATCCACCATACGCGTATACAGTGGCTTACGGTTCATCAACTCGCGGACGAAACTCAGGGAAGCGATCATGCCGCCCGCCAGGAAGAGCGGGCGCACGCTGAGCATGTTGGTGTAATAGACCGCCGGGATGCCCAACTCTTTGGCGTGGGCGGCGAGGGTGGTGGTGCCAATCACCAGATCGAACGTCCAATGCTCCATAGCGGCCTTGTCGTCCTCAATCGCTTTGCGATAGATCACCGCCTCGGTGCCGTGGCTTTTGAGCCAGGCTTCATCGGCGGCGGTGAGCATATTGGGGCCAATGCTCGTGCTGATGTAGGGCACATGCGCGCCGCCTTCGATCAACAGACGGGCATAGAGCATCTCGTTGCCCTCGTAGCCCGAGACCATAATCGTGGCCCCCTTGAGCGGCTGGCTCGTCAGGAAGCCACGGGCGGTCGCTTCTTCCTCCTGGGCCACCTGCTCAACGCGATCCTCGTCCAACTCCAGAGCCGACCCAATGGCGCGCAGCCATGCGGCGCTGCCCTCAGCGCCCACGGGGGCCCCTGAGATCACCGCCACGCCGCGCTCACGCAACAGCCCTACCGTTTCGCGGTAAAATGGATGCAGCGCCGCAACCGCTTTTGCCCGTCCTGCCAAGCGCAACTCATCCACATGGCGTCCCGGCAGCGTCGTCATCACCCGCCCGCCCATCTTACGCAACACCGCATCAAGGATCAGCGGATCAGCGGGAAAGACCTCACCCAGCAGCGTAAGCGCCCCCGCCTCTTGTTCCACCGTCGGCTCAATGAAGCGGCGCATCACGGCGGCCAGCGCAATGTCTTTGGCTTCAGGATGGGAATGAATGGCATAGGCGGGCACACGCACCAGCACCACCGGCTTGCCATCAATCTCCGTTGGCAACAGTTCCTCGGCAAGGCCCGCCGTCTCGGCGACGCAGAGCGAGATCACCGGAATCACCGTGACATGCTGCTCCTTGGCAGCCTCAGCGATCGCGGCGAGGGCAGCCTCTTGCACCTTGCCACTCGAAAGCTCTGCCGTACCCAGCGCGGGCGCCACGATGCTCTTGCGCGCCGCGTAAAAATGGGTCACAAACGTCAGCCCATAGAGACACCCAGCATCGGTAATCATCGCAGGCTGCGCCCCCTCAAGGCGCGCCAAAACCCGCAACGCCCCAAACGCCGGACACATCGTCTGCGGATGCAGCTTACACGTCCCCCCCGTAAACACCGCCTGCGGGGTCGCTTGATCAGCGGGAGTAAGCGGAATCATCTCAGCCATGAACAAAACCTTTCGCTACGCTCGGTAGCATCCATTATACGCCATGGCAGGGTGTGCGGGCGGTTTTGCCGCCCGCACACCCGCTGGTGGGATCAGGGCAAACCATCTTTTCGTTCCGCGTTGGCGGCGCAGCCGCCAACGCGGAACGAAAAGATGGTTTCAGGGAGGGCGAAGCATCCCCCGCTCCCCCCTGCCAGCAGGCACAACTTGCACACAAGATGACTATAAACACTACACATTGCATATAGATACTACACCTTGTTAAATTCTATAATCATGAATTGTGGGCTAGGGCGTGCATGGCTTGCTCAAGAGGGTGTGAGCAAGTTACGCACTCCCTGGTATCCCCTATCCCCTATCCCCTATCCCCTATCCCCTATCCCCTATGCGTAACCTCTTCGTGATGCATCATTGCGACGAAGATCTGCAACGGCGCGGGCAGAACCTCATTGTCGTCCTCTGGGCCGGCATTGCCCTTTCGCTGCTCACCTTGCCGCTCGTTTGGCTGGAGGGACGCTACCTTTCGGTCTTCAATGCGCTGTTTGCGCTCCCCTTGGGCCTCTTTCTGATCACGTTGACAAAGCGCGGTTTTGTTGACGCTGTTGCCATCACCGCCGTGTTGGTGATTGTCGTCAGCCTCGGCATTGCCCCTTTTGCTTCAGCCAGTTTCCTCACCAGCGCCTACTTCTTTCCGCTGACCACCCTGGTGGCCGGATATACCTTGCGCCCCCGTGGCATCTTGTTGACCCTCTTGCTCAATCTGGTCACCCTGGGCTTGGTGGTCTGGTTCTTGGACGCGACACCGCCACAAGTGCCAAGCATCGCCGCGACGACGATCAATGCCATGGCACTCTTAGTCTTTGGCAGCATCATCGCGGTGCTGAGCGCCTTTACGGCTTCGCGCACGATTGCCACCATTCGCCAAGCGCGTGAAGAGGCGCACCAAGCCCGTGATGCCCTAACCGAGGCCAATGCCCATTTGGAAGAGCAGGTAGCCCTGCGCACCGCCGATCTGACCCATGCGCTCACGGCGATTGAAAGCCATGCCCAAGAACTAGAAGCCCATTTGACCACCCAACAGCAACTCAACGAGGTAATTTCCCAGCTCGCGTTGCCCCTGCTGCCCGTGCGCCGCGACATCCTCGTCGTTCCGTTGGTCGGCACCTTCGATAGCCGTCACATGGATCTGATCGAACAGCGCATCCTCAAGACCATCGAAAAACGGGTGACCCGCGTACTCATCTTTGACGTCACCGGCGTCGCATGCATCGACACTCTCACCGCCAAGATCCTCTTGCAGAGCGCCACCGCCCTGCACCTCATGGGCACCCGCAGCGTCCTCGTCGGCATTCGCCCGGAGGTCGCCCAGACGCTGGTAAGCTTGGGTATTGATCTGGGCGATCTCACCACCTACGCCGACCTTGAGACGGCGCTCGCCGGGGAGGGAAAAAGCAAAAAACCCTTTCTTACTTAACCGACTCAACAAACTCTGGTACTTGACAAGCCCGCCGCAAGCTGCTATAGTTGCGCCAGCACCCAAACAACCAGACGCGTAGCTCATCCAGAGCGGTGGAGGGAACGGCCCTGTGAAACCGCGGCAACCCCCAAGTGGCCTACTGAGAATATCAGCAGGCCCGAAGGGATGGTGCCAATTCCGTCAGCAAAAACCTGGAAGATGAGCGGCACGCCGTGCGCATCTCCCCGTGAATCGCTAGTGTCTGCCCTCATCGTATCCGATGAGGGTTTTTTGTTATCTAAAATCTTCTCTCTAATCTGTAGGGCGATGCCCTACAACCCTTCGGGATGATGAAGGACGCGAGGGAACCAGGTTCCCTCGCACATCCTAACTTACAACGCAAGGAGTCACCCTACTATGGCCGAGACGCCCCAGTTCAATGGCTTTGAGACCGTAGCCCTGCATGGTGGTCAGACGCCCGATCCGACGACGGGTGCGCGGGCGGTGCCAATCTATCAAACGACGTCCTACCAGTTTCAGGATACCGACCACGCCGCCCGGCTCTTTGGCCTGCAAGAGTTTGGCAATATCTATACGCGCATCATGAACCCCACCACCGATGTCTTCGAGAAGCGCATGGCGTTGCTCGAGGGCGGTGTGGGCGCGCTGGCCCTGGCGTCAGGCCAGGCCGCCGAGACCTTGGCCATTCTCAATCTCGCCGGCGCAGGCGACAATATCGTCGCCTCCAGCGATCTCTATGGCGGTACCTACAATCTCTTCCGCCATACCCTGCCTAAGTTGGGCATCACCACCCGCTTTGTGGACGCACGCGACTACGACGGCTTCCGCAAGGCCATCGATGGGCGCACCAAGGCCTTCTTCCTCGAACTGGTTGGCAACCCGAAGCTCGATGTCCTCGACCTTGAGCAGATCGCCGCTATTGCCCACGAAGCGGGCGTTGCGGTGATTGTGGATGCTACTACGGTTACGCCCTATCTCTGGAATCCGATCCAGCACGGTGCCGATATTATTATCCATTCGGCCACCAAGTACATTGGCGGCCACGGTACCAGCATCGGCGGCGTAATTGTCGATAGCGGCAAGTTTGATTGGACAAACGGGCGCTACCCGGAATTCACCGAGCCTGATCCCAGTTACCACGGGCTGGTCTATAGCCAAGCGCTCGGCAGCCTCGCCTACATCATCAAAGCGCGCGTGCAAGGGCTACGCGACCTCGGTGCCGCGCTCAGCCCCTTTAATGCCTTCCTGCTATTGCAAGGCCTCGAGACGCTGCCGCTGCGCATGGAGCGCCACTGCCAGAACGGCCTCGCCGTCGCCCGCTGGCTGAGCGAACACAGCAAAGTGGCCTGGGTCACCTACCCCGGCCTGCCCAACCACCCCAGCTACGCCCTAGCCCAAAAGTACCTGCCCAAAGGCCAGAGTGGCATCGTCGGCTTCGGCATCAAAGGCGGGCGTGCGGCGGGCAAGACCTTCATTGACAGCCTGAAGCTCTTCTCGCACCTGGCCAACATCGGCGACGCCCGCAGCCTCGCCATCCACCCGGCCAGCACCACCCACAGCCAACTCACCGCCGAAGAGCAGCAACTCACCGGCGTCAGCGAAGACTACATCCGCCTCTCGATTGGCATCGAAACCATTGACGACATCCTCGCCGACCTGGATGCGGCCCTGAGCCGCGTGTAGTGAACAGGGACAACGCCGCCGCTTGCGGCGGGGGTGCGGGGGCATGGCCCCCGAAAAACCCCTCTTCTTCCATGTTGGCGACACCGCCGCTCGCGGCGGGGGTACGGGGGCATGGCCCCCGAAAAACCCCCTCTTCTTCCATGTTGGCGACACCGCCGCTTGCGGCGGGGGTACGGGGGCATGGCCCCCGAAAAACCCCTCTGAAAAATACATAAGGAAAGAGCTCCCATGACCGCAGCGCAGTTTGAACGTGCTTACGAGGGTGTCGGTATCGTGCAGCGCCAGTATCTGACGTGGACCGAGCCGCTGGCGTTGGAGAGTGGGCAGAGCCTTGGGGCGGTCACGTTGGCCTACGAGACCTATGGCGAACTCAATGCCGCCCGTGATAATGCGATTCTGCTGTTGCACGCGCTCTCGGGTGACGCTCACGCGGCGGGTTACCATAACGCATCCGAGCGTAAGGCGGGTTGGTGGGATGCGATGGTCGGGCCGGGAAAACCTTTTGATACCGACCGCTACTTTATCATCTGTTCCAATGTGCTTGGCGGCTGTATGGGTTCGACCGGCCCGGCGAGTCGTAATCCGTGGACGGGCCAGCCCTACGGCACCAGTTTCCCTGTCATCACCATTGGCGACATGGTGAACGCCCAAGTGCGCCTGCTCGATGCCTTGGGTATCGAACGCCTCTTCGCCGTAGCCGGTGGCTCCATGGGCGGCTTCCAAGCCCTTGAATGGGCGACAGCCTACCCCGAACGTGTCGGCGGCACCATCCTCCTCGCCACCGCCGCCCGCTCATCCACCCAGACGGTCGCCTGGAATAGCATCGGGCGCCGGGCGATCATGAGCGACCCGCGCTGGCGCGGCGGTGACTACTACAACCACGAGTCACCCACCAATGGACTGGCCGTCGCCCGCATGATTGGCCACGTCACCTACCTCAGCGAACCAGCCTTAGAGCAAAAGTTTGGCCGTCGTCTCCAAGGAAACAATGCCCCCGCCTTTAGCCTTGAGCGCGAATTCGCCGTCGAGAGCTACTTGGACTACCAGGGCGACAGCTTCAATGACCGCTTTGATGCCAATTCCTACCTCTACATCACCAAAGCGATGGACTACTGGGATCTGCCAGGGCGCTACGGTTCGCTCGACGCCGCCATGGCGCGCGTACCCGGCCCCACGCTCATCATCTCCTTCGACAGCGACTGGCTCTATCCCACCAGCGAATCGCGCGCCATTGCCGACGCGTTAGCGCGCCAGGGTCGCCCCGTGGAGCATGTCGATCTCGCCTCCCCCGCTGGTCACGACGCCTTTCTCGTAGACTTTGCCGCCCAACGCCCCCTGATCCGCGGTTTCTTGCGCGAGCTTGAAGTTGGCGGGTAGGGGGTGTGGGGGAACCAAGTTCCCCCACACCCCCCTACGGTGCGGCGTCGCCGCCGACGGGAGGGCGGGGCCACGCCCCCAAAGAACCGCGCCGTCCGGCGGGGGGACGGGAACCGCAGGCCCCCGAAGCTACTCCCCGTGGGGGTTTGGGGGCCTGCGCGCATTGACTTAAGCCTCTGGCGGGCCTGCCGGCGGGGGTTCGGGCTTGCCCTGAGCCTAGTCGAAGGGGCTTGGCCCCCGAAGAATCTTCCCTCCCGGCAGGGTTTTAAGGGCCGCATGCCCCCGAAGCTACTCCCCGTGGGAGTTTGGGGGCATGCGCGCATTGACTTAAGCCTCTGGCGGGCCTGCCGGCGGGGGTTCGGGGGCTTGGCCCCCGAAGAATCTTCCCTCCCGGCAGGGTTTTAAGGGCCGCAGGCCCCCGAAGCTACTCCCCGTGGGGGTTTGGAGGCGGCACAGCCGCCCCCAAAAAGATCCCCTTTCGTTTCGTTTTGGCGGCTCAGCCGCCAAAACGAAACGAAAAAGAAAAAAGGAACCAATATGACTATCGAAACGCTCGTCACCGCGTGCGTGGTATCAATTGAGACCAGCCATGCCGCACGCGAGCAGGCCATTAGCGCCTCGCGGGCGTTGATTCGCCACTGTGCCAACAGTATTCGCGCCGCCCATCGCGGCGAATTTGCCGAGGCTGAACGCCTCTTGGGCGAAGCCGCACTCTTTGTAGCCAAGATTGACGCAGCCACCGCCGGTAAGCCCGATATTCGTTTTGCTGGCTACAGCCAAGACGCGCTGAAGGAGTTTGTCGAGGCCAACTTGGTACTCGCCTTTCTCGCCGAGCGCGAGCCGCCCTCTGCCGCAACCCTGGGTGTCGAGAGTGCCGCTTATCTTAATGGGCTGGCTGAGGCGGCGAGTGAATTGCGCCGCACCATTCTGGATGGCCTGCGCCGTGGTGAAGTTGCCCGTGGCGAGGCACTGCTTCAAATCATGGACGACGTCTACAGCGCCCTCATCACCGTAGACTACCCCGATGCCGTTACCGGCGGCCTGCGCCGCACCACCGATGCGCTGCGCGCCGTCGTCGAACGCACTCGTGGCGATATGACCGCTGCCCTGCGTCAGGATCAACTCACCGCCGCCATGCGCGAACTAGAGCGGCATCTCACGCAGCGCACATGAGCGTTGCCCCGCAAGAATCGTATTGCAACGCCAAAAATCCCAACATCTTCGCCCCCTCTCCCACAACGTGGGAGAGGCTTGCCCTGAGCTTGCCGAAGGGGGTAGGGGGGTGAGGGCCATCTAGGGTATTGCAAGAACCTAATCTATGGCTTCAGGAGCAACTGTTCCCCCCGCGTCCCCGCGTCCCCGCCTTTCCGCCTCTTCGCCTCTCCGCCTCTCCGCCTCCCTATTCCGCCTTGTCTAACCCTGTTCAATCGGCTATAATCATGGCGATTCGCATGAGCTACAGCTTGTTTACCTCAGCACGATGGTTGTAACATACACCGCAACCGTCGTTTTGGGGCCGGTAAAGCACAAGGAATCCGCCGTTGAGCGTCACCTCGATTGTCCTCGTGCATGCCCACGCCATCTTCCGCGAAGGGTTGCGCCACCATCTGCAAGCGCTGCCCGATTTTCGCATTGCGGGGGAGGCGAGCAACGGCCAGCAGGCTATCCAGTTGGTTGATTATACCGATCCCGACCTTGTGTTGATGGAGGTGGATCTGCCCGGTATCAATGGCTTGGAGGTTTCGCGGGCGTTAAAACGCACCCATCCCCATGTTGGGATTATCCTCTTCAGCAACGCCCTTGATGGCGACTTTGTGGTGAAAGCCATTCGCGCCGGGGTCGCTGCGTATATGCCACGCAATATCGAGTGGCCAATTTTGCTGCAAACTCTAATCGAAGTTCGACGTGGCGAATATCCCATCAACGATTTGGTACTCTCCCTGCCCGATGTCGCCTCCCAGGTGCTCGCCGCCTTCCGTCAAATGGTGGTGGACGAAGATACCCAAAGTATCTATTCGCCGCTCTCGCCGCGTGAACTCGAAGTGCTGGAGTTGGTCGCCGCTGGTCGCACCAATAAAGAGATAGCTCAACGCCTCGATATTAGCAACCAGACGGTGAAAAACCACGTCTCATCCATCCTGCGCAAACTGGCGGTCAATGATCGTACCCAGGCCGTCGTCTATGCCATGCGCCGGGGGTGGATCAAGGTGGTTCTTCCTGGGGATTGAGTGGTAGAAAAAACATGATCGTAGCAAACTGCCTGCGCGCCCGCTTCGCCCTGCCGTTGGTTTTCGTGCTGCTCTTGGCGAGCTGTGACCTCATGCCCGCTGGGGTGCGTGAGGAGATCGTTGGTGCCGAAACGATCCGTGCCATGGAGCCCTCGCCCACAATGGCGCCTACGGCAACCCATACGCCCACCCCAACGCCCACCCTTACACCGACGGTGGGGCCGACCAATACCCCGACGCGGACACCCGCACCGACGCTGACGCCACTGCCGCCCACCCCGACGCCCAATCCGGCGCTGGTGGGTTTTGGTTTTTGTGACCAGCAGGCCGGGGCGACGGTGGGTCTCTTCTCGGCGCGCCTCGCTGAGATCAATGCGAGTGGCACTCCTGCCTACGAACAGGTCTTCCTGCGCTTTGAATTGGCTCCCGGTTCGGCCCCGCTGGGTGCCTGGGCGACATGCGTCGGTCCGGCAGATAGCGCCATGCTCGCCCCCGACCGCGACCCTGCGCCCTATGCGGTGCGTGTGAGTCTGCCGGGTTGGCTGCGTGATGCCCAATTTAGTGCTTCGGAATTGAGCGAGACGCTGAACTTTAGTGGAACACGCATTATTACGGCGTTGCGCATGGTACCCGCTGCCGATGCCGATGCGGGCGCCGATCTGCTGATTGAACTGAGCGAGCCGATTCCCTTCCGCCTGAGTGTCGAACGTGATCCCACGCGCCTCGTGATTGCCGTGGCCCGCGCATCGTCGGTGGTGGCAGCGAGTGATGAACTCCGCCTGACAAGCAATGGCGAGGAACCGAGCCTTGATGCGCCCGTCTTTACACTCTTCGACGGCGATCTCTGGCAGATTGCCCCAGGGCTTGAAGCGACACCCGTTGGCATGAGTCCTGATCTTGCTGGCGCAAAGAACCTGACCGCCTCGGCGGAGAGCGAGACCCACTTTGCCGTCAGTCCCGACCGCAGCACCATCGCCTTTTGTCGCGCCGCGCCCGGCCTTGATCCGGGTGATGCCGAATTGCCCGTACCAAGCGCCCTCTGGCTCATGGATGCCGATGGCAGCAATCAGCGCCTCTTGGCCCAAGTCGGCGTAAGTTGCGCCGATCCCGCCTTTAGCCCCGACGGCGCGACCATCGCCTTTGCCGTGGACGAGACGGGCGCGATGCCGATTAGCAGGGCGATCTACACTCTCTCGGTGACACGGAGTGGCACGCCGCGCCGCCTAGCGAGCGGCGACGATGCGTGGAGCCGTTTTGCGCCGCAGTGGCTGCGCGGCGGGGCGCTGATCTATGCCGCCCAAGCGCAGGATGGCCGCAGCACCCTCTTTTTCCGCCGCACGCCCTCGCAGGCCGAAGAGGATGTCGGTGCCGAACTGCTCGTGCGTGAAGGTGGCCTCGCCCCCTACGCCACCTTCGGACGCCCCCTCGCTGCCCGCGATGGCAGCCGCGTGGCGGTTGAGGCATTGCGTAGCGATGATCCAGGGGCCGATCTGCTCATTCTCGATGAGGCCGGGGCGCTGCTAGAAACCTTGGGCAGCCAGCGCATTGTGCCGCCGCCCGCCACACCTACACCCACCACAACACCCACGAGCACCACGACACCCTCACCCACCGCCACACCCGAAGCCGCCGAGGATGATGCGGAGGCCACGCCTACGGTTGAGCCAAGTGCTACAACCGAGGCCGAAACCGCCACTCCAACGCTCACTACAACCCCGCAGCCAACGCCCGAAATGGCCCCGCCTCCCCAAGAGGTGCGCGAAGGCCCCTTCTGGACACGCCCCCTCGCGTGGGACAGCGAAGGGCGTCTGATCTACCTCACCACCCAATGCGCCAGCCATGCCATCCAAGATTATGCCGTGATACGTTGGCTCGGCGCACAGCGCAACGAAACCTTGGTTACCGGCCAAACCCTCGGCGGCATCGGCAGCGCCACCATAGTGGACGAGGGGCTGATCTACCAACTCACCACTCCGCCCAGCGGGCCGCGCGGCCCGCGCGCCCACACCCCCCGCGATCCGGTTGAACTCTGGCTTTGGGATCTGCGCGACGACACCCGCGCCCGCCTACTCAGCGCCGAACGTGGCCTAGGAGCACTAGGCCCGTAGGGTTATAGCTCTTCAGATAAAGGATCTTGAAGGGAAGGGGCTAGGGGAGGGCTTCGCCCTCCCCTAGCCCCTCCCACCATCCTGGGTGAAATCTGATCCTGTTTTACTTGCCTATAATGGCCGCATTTTGCCTGACGCACTGCGGCGCGAGCGCGTCGTTGAGCAGGAAGTGTGGGCTGCAGCGCGCTCCAATGGCATCGCTGACCTAGCCGAAATTGAGGCAGTCGTCTTGGAGACCGATGGAACCTTTAACGTCATCCCAAAACTTGCCCATCCAGACAAGCCAACCCTACAGAGCGTCAAAGGGTATGAAGAGCAAAGAAGCGCTTCATCCCTTCGGTGATTCGCTGAGTTGCTGCCGCAAGGCTTTGATCTCTGTATGCAAGGCAACAATCTCTGCCGTTGCTGGGCCTTGCTCTGCTTCGGTACGATCCTGGCCAATAAAGATGCTCGCAAGGATTGCGGTAAGATAGCCAAATATCGTGAATGCATAGATTGAGAGCATCCACCCCAGAATGCGCCCTTCAGTGGTTTGCGGCCAGTATTCCGAACCCAGGGTCGTCATGATCATTGCCGTCCACCAGAGTGCATCGGCATAGTTTTTCAGTCCCGTTCCTGGCTCTACCTGCGCACCAAAATCGATGGCGACGGATGCCGGGCTCTCGAAGACGGCCATGCCAGCCGCACCTGCGACGGTGACAATAATCGTTAAAATAACAATATACCCCGCGCCGCGTTTACTCAGGGTTTGCCCCAGGGCGCGCATACCCCGATTGAGCGAGGTGATCAGCCGAAATAGTCGTAAGCTGCGGGCTGTGCGCGCTGCCCCCCGTGCGAGGCGGAATGCTGGGAAGATGCGCAGCCCACGGAGGGCTGGCAAGAGCAGGGAGAGGGCACCAAGCCAGTTGCCCCGCACGTAGGCGAATTTGCGTGGCGCAATGATTAGTTCGATCGTAAAGTCGATGACGAAGAGAATCCAGATAATATTGGTGATAGTTTGCAATAATGGGGTGAGACCAAATATAAAATCGATAATAAGCAATCCGAGCCAAACAAATGATAATACGATCAATGGGCGTTCACTAAATTGATCTATTTGCTTTAACAATTCCCAGCGTGCTGCATGAAGCTCCTCTTCAGATGCCTGGGGTTCGTGTTCATGTTGGGACTGGGGCGACTCGCTCATCATTAGCTCCGTTCATGGATTTGGGTGTGACCAAAATCTGTGGGGCTGCGCCCCGCGCCCCGCCAGACGGCGCGAGAATGTGAGCAAACCTGGTTCCCTTGCGCACCCTTTCAAGATTCTTTAGACATGGTTTCGCTGCGCGGCAATGTACTTTACCGTTTGACGAGAGGTGCGGAGGGCCTGGCCTCTCCGCATCCACCCCATCGGAATGAGGGTTTTGCGGGGCATGCCCCATGCGCATGAACTTAAGCCTCTGACGGGCCTGCCGGCGGGGGTGCGGGGG
>RSAS01000156.1 GCA_003934145.1 Candidatus Viridilinea halotolerans
GGGGGGTTGGGGGCCTGGCCCCCCAAAAATCCCTTCTGGCGGGGGGTTGGGGGCCTGGCCCCAAAGAAACCCTTCTGGCGGGGGGTTGGGGGCCTGGCCCCCAAAGAAACCCTTCTGGCGGGGGGTTGGGGGCGTGGCCCCCAAAGAAACCCTTCTGGCGGGGGGGTTGGGGGCCTGGCCCCCCAAAAATCCCTTCTGGCGGGGGGTTGGGGGCCAGGCCCCCCAAAAATCCCTTCCCACGGGGGGTTGGGGGCGCAGCCCCCAAAGAGAGAAACCAAACCACACTATCAAGGATAAAACATGACACACGAAGCAGTGATAGTCGCTGGGGCGCGCACCGCCGTAGGTAAAGCCCCCAAAGGAGCGTTGCGCACCGTGCGCCCCGACGAGTTGGCGGCAGCGGTGGTTAAGGCGGCGTTGGAACGTGCGCCGGGCCTTGCGGCGCACGAGGTCGAAGATGTGATCATGGGCTGCGCCATGCCCGAAGCCGAGCAGGGGCTCAATCTGGCGCGCATCGCGGCCCAACGCGCCGGGTTGCCCGATAGCGTCTGTGGGCTCACCCTCAACCGCTTCTGCGCTTCGGGTCTACAAACAATTGCCACTGCGGCGCAGCAGATCATGACGGGTCAGGCCGAAGTGCTTATCGCTGGCGGGGCCGAGAGTATGAGCATGGTGCCGATGGGCGGCCACAAGTTCGCCCCCAACCCCCATTTGGCCATGCACGATCCGGCGGTCTACTTGGGCATGGGCCTCACCGCCGAACAGGTCGCCCGTGAACACCAGATCAGCCGCGAAGACCAAGATGCTTTTGCGCTACGTTCGCACCAGAATGCGCTACGCGCCCAGGCCGAGGGCCACTTTGCGCCGGGCATTGTGCCCTTCAGCTTTGAACTCACCGAGTTGCTTGAGGGCCATATGCAGAGCCATACTGTCACCTTTAGCCAAGACGAAGGGCCGCGCGCTGCTACGTCGCTGGAGGCGCTGAGCAAATTAAAGCCCGCCTTCGCGGCGCATGGCAGCGTTACGGCGGGCAATAGCTCGCAGACGAGCGACGGCGCAGCGGCGCTCGTGGTGATGAGCCGCGCCAAAGCCGATGCGCTGGGCCTCAAGCCACGGGCGCGTTTTGTGAGCTTCGCGGTGGGCGGCGTCGCCCCGGAAGTTATGGGCATCGGACCGGTCGTCGCCATCCCTAAAGCACTCAAGCTCGCCGGACTGACGCTGAGCGACATTGATCTCATCGAACTCAACGAAGCTTTTGCCGCGCAAGCGTTGGCTGTGGTGCGCGAACTGGGCCTTGATCTGGCGAAGGTGAATGTCAACGGTGGCGCGATTGCCTTAGGCCATCCCTTGGGTTGCACCGGGGCCAAACTGACTGTGCAACTGCTCGACGAACTCGAACGGCGCGGCGGGCGCTACGGCCTGGTGAGCATGTGCATTGGCGGGGGCATGGGTGCCGCGGGAATCTTTGAGCGTGTGGGGTAGCTGTGGAGGGGTGCGCGGGAATCAAGTTTCCGCGCACATCATTCAGGGTCGCCATGTTTGCGCACGTAGGCTGCAATCTCGCGCTCGAACGCCTCAACCTCTGGCCCCAGAATAAAGTGCTGGCTCGCCACGACACGCTCAAGCGCGGCCCACACTTCACTCTGCCTCTCCCGCGTGGCGGGAAAGGGGGGAAGGCAGCGCAGTTTTTTGCGCTCCTTTGCGTTCTTTTGCAGCAACGCACACGTTTTCTGTCCGCCCATGAATGCCGAACAGGGGGGATTCTTCGGGTGCCTACCCCTGCATCTCGCTCCATACTGCCAGCATCACGAGTGCCCAAAGCTTTTTACCATGATTCACCCGTCCGCTGCAATGTTCGTCAAAGATCGCACGCACGCTGGCCGGGCGCAGCCACGCATCTAGGTTGCCGCTGAAGAGCCGTTCTGCGGCCCAGTCGCGCAACTCGTGGCGCAGCCAGGAGCTCACCGGCACGCCGAAGCCCTGTTTGCCACGGGCGGCAATCGCGGGGGGCAGTTTGTCGCCAAAAGCGGCGGTGAGCAGCCATTTGCCCCGTCCGCCGCGTACTTTGAAGCGGGCAGGCAGGCGGGCGGTCCATTCCACCCATTCGGCATCCAGGAAGGGCGCACGCGCTTCGAGCGAGGCAGCCATGGTCGTCCGGTCGGTTTTGGGCAGCAGATCGCCCGCGAGGTAGGTGGCGTGATCGGCGGCGAGGGTGCGGTCGAGCAGGCTGCGCGCCCGGGCGCGGTCGTAAGTGGCCGCCACGAGGTCGGCGCTGTCGCCATGGGCGAGTTGGGTGCGCAGTTCCTCTTGGTAGAGCTCCAGTTTCTCGCTGTGGCTAAAGTAGGAGCCCCAACGCACCAGTGAGGCTTTGGGCGTGGTGGCCGAGAATTGGCCCAGTCGCTTGAGGCCGGTGATCGGATTGCGATCTTCGGGCAGCCACCAGGGTTCGGGCAGCCGATCGGTGAAGGCCGGCACGAGCCGTTGGGTCAGGAGGGCCGGTAGAAGTCCGTAGGGACGCAGCCAGCCATCAAGGATGTAGCGCCGGTAACCAGCCAACGTCTCGTCGCCGCCGTCGCCACTCAGCGCGACGGTAACGTGGCGGCGTGTCTGGTGGGCCAGTTCGTAGAGCGGCAGCGCGGCGGGGTCGGCGAAGGGTTCGTCTACGGCGGCGGCAACGCCTTCGATCACGCGCACGAGGTCGGCGGGGCGAAAGATAAACTCGTGGTGCTCGGTCGCGTAGCGCTCGGCCACTTGGCGGGCGAAGTGAGTCTCGGAGAAGTGGCGTTCAGCAAAGCCAATCGAGAAGGTGCGCACGGGAGTGCTGGTACGTTCGGCCATAAGCGCCACGATGATTGAGGAATCGATGCCGCCGCTGAGGAACGCGCCGAGCGGCACTTCGCTGACGAGTTGGCGCTCGACGGCGGCGTTGAGCAGCGTGCGCGCCTGTTCGATGGCTTCGCCCTCGCTCAGTTGCCATTTTGGTTCAAAGTTCAACTGCCACCAGCATTCGACACGCGGCGCACTATCAGCTTCCACGACAAGCTTATGGGCGGCGGGCAACTGTTGGATGCCCGCATAGATCGTGAGCGGATCGGGGGTGTATTGGAGCGTCAGGTAGTGGTGGAGCGCCAGTGGATCGAGGCGGCGCTCGATCCAGGGGGTTGCCAAAAGCACCTTCGCCTCGGAGCCCCAGACGAGGCCGTGGGCGCTGTAGTGCCAGTAGAGCGGCTTTTCGCCCATGCGGTCGCGGGCGATCAGCAGGCGGCGGCGCGGCCCATCCCAGATGGCAAAAGCAAACATGCCATTGAGCCGCGGCAGCATCGCGTCGCCCCACTGCTCGTAGGCATGGACAAGCACCTCCGTGTCGCTACTGGTGGCAAAACGGTGGCCAAAGGCCAGCAATTCGGCGCGCAACTGCTGAAAATTGTAGATCTCGCCATTAAAGACGATCGCAATACTGCCATCTTCATTGAAGATCGGCTGTGCGCCGCCACTCAGGTCGATGATCGCCAGACGGCGCATCGCCATCCCCAGGTTGGCCTGGAAGAAAAAGCCATCACTGTCCGGCCCACGATGGGCAATCGTCGCATTGAGCCGCTGCAAAAGCTCCGGCTCAACCGGGCGTTGGGGGTCACGATGGAGAATACCACAGATGCCACACATAGGTTGTTTGTACCACCATACAGGGAGCGGTGCGGAGGGGCGCTGCCCTGCCGCAAAACGTTATGTTAGGCCATTGGTGACAAGTTAAGAAGTATCGGGAATTGTCAAGTAGAGCAGATTCGTGAT
>RSAS01000406.1:0-779 GCA_003934145.1 Candidatus Viridilinea halotolerans
CCCAAATCCTGCGCGCCCAGCTTGAACCGCAAGGCCAAGCGATTGTCCTCAGCGATGTACGGGTGGCGTGGAATCATGCAGAGCTACGCGCCCACGGCCCGGATGTCATGGTCATCCCTGGATTGACAGATCGTCAAGACTGGAGTACCTTCGATGTGGCCGAGGAGGGGCAACGCCCGGCGCTGATCATCGAAATCACCTCACCCGAGACGCGCAACAACGATCTGAGGATCAAAGTAGATCACTACGCACGGGTGGGGGTCGCCCAATATGTCATTGTAGACACGATTGGGCGCAAGCCAGCGCGCCGCTTGCGGCTCATCGGGTACACCCTTGTTGGTGAACATTACATAACGCAGCCATGCGATGAACATGGGCGGCTCTGGCTTGACGTGGCGCAACTCTGGCTCGGTATCCGCGACGATCACGTCGTCTGCTACGACGCGCAGGGCCACGAACTTGGCGACTACGTTACGGTCGTGCAAGCCGCCGAAGCGGCGATTGCCCGCGCCGATCTAGCCGAAACCCGCGTCCGCTACGAAGCGCAAGCGCGGGCCGATGCCGAAGCGCAAGCTCTCTACGAAGCCCAATTGCGTGCTGAAGAGGCGCAAGCGCGCGCCGAGGCGGAAACTCGCGCTAACGCCGAGGCGCAAGCGCGCGCCGAGGCGGAAACTCGCGCCAACGCCGAGGCGCAAGCGCGCGCCGCAGCCGAGGCTGAACTCGACGCACTACGCGAGGAATTGCGCCGCTTGCGTGGCGCATAGGATGGGGAGGGGTTT
>RSAS01000406.1:795-18744 GCA_003934145.1 Candidatus Viridilinea halotolerans
AAACCCCTCCCCCCCAAATAGTACAAACACATCCCATGACCAGTCCTACTGAGCAGGTTCCCGTCCTCTTCCAACGCATCCTCGCACAATTCAACATCACACTCTTTGGCCTACGCCTCTACCACTGGCTCTGGCTCATGCTCTGCATCAGCGGAGCGCTACTCGTCGCAACACCGCGCATCTTGGCGCAGCCGGTGATCTACTACGCCGCCGCCGCGACGCGCTTTGATCTGGAACGCTATGGCGCGATCTACGAGCCGGTGGCCCCCAACCTGACGGCGCTGGCCATTGCGCTTGGTGATACGAACGAAGCGTTGCGCCAAGAGGCGCTCGCACGGGGCGAGGTGCGCTACGGGCGGCCCGACTTTCGCGTGGACTTCTTCGCCGAAACGCCGGGTAGCGTCATCGTGCGCGGCGTCGCACCCACCCCCGCCGAAGCGCAACAGCTCGCCAACGCCGCCGCCGAAGAACTCGTGCGCCAAATCCGGGCGGCGGGCGGACGCGAGATTCTGCGTAACATGCTGGGCTGGGAGTTGTGGCAGGCAATGCAGGCCGACGGCATGCCCGCCCCCGATCCCTTTGCCGTTCTGTTGCGCGAGATTCTGCGCACCCAAGCCTTCCCCATGTCGCGCCAGGCCGAACCCTTCGCCGAGGTGCGCCGCCTTGCCGATTTGCCTGCCGAAGAGCTAAATGACCTGACACGGGCGCTTGAGGCGCGTTACGACCTGTGGCGCTTTGCGATCAACACGCGCAACGCAACACTGGATGCCCTGTGCGGCACCGCTGGCCTGACGCTTACCGCGCCGCGCGAGGCTGCGCTGGAGGCATGCGCCATCGTTAACCCCCAGGCCGCCGCCCAACGCGACGAACGCGACCGCGAAATCGCTCGCTTGCATACCATTGAAAACACCATTCGCTACCTCGCCAGCAACTACGCCACCCACTTCACCCCCGATCAGCCCAGTGCAGTCCAACGGCTCAGCGCCAGCATCCCCACCGCCCCCGAGCCGCGCTACGTCCCCCAACTGATCGCCCTCGCCACCGCCTTTGGCTTCGCCTTGGGCATCGGCGGCATCGCGCTGGATCGCAGCGCCGACGTGACCCGCAAGATCGGTGAAATCTGGGCCTACCGCGAACTCATCCGCAACCTCATCCTGCGCGACCTCCGCACGCGCTACAAGGGCAGCGCCCTCGGCTACCTCTGGACGCAACTGGCACCCTTGGGTATGATGTTGGTCTATGTAACCGTCTTTAGCTTCTTGCTCCCCAGCGGCATCGCCATGTTCCCGGTCTTCATCATCGTTGCGCTGCTGCCCTGGAACTTTACTGCCGAAGCGATTATGGGCGGCACGCGCAGCATCATCGACAACGCCGCACTGATCAAAAAGGTCTACTTCCCGCGCGAAGTTCTGCCCATCGTCACCGTAGGATCGAGCCTCGTCAACTTCATCCTCTCGCTCCCCATGATGTTCCTCGTCATCGCCTTCGTGCAACTGACGACCATCGGACGGTTGAATCTCAGTTGGACAGTGGCCTACCTACCGGTGCTGATGATCATCCAGATGGTCATGCTCAGCGGCTTTGCACTACTACTTGGCGCGGGTGCCGTCTTCTTCCGCGATCTCGTCCACCTCATCGGCATCATTATGAACATCTGGTTCTTCATGACGCCGATTATTTATCCCTTGGGCGTCTTTGGCGACGGCCTTGCGGTACGCGTCGTGCGCTGGCTCAACCCCATGGCCTCTTTGATCGAGTTTTACCGCGAGATTCTCTACGGTAGCGCCGTCCCGGTTGGCATGATCCCCACGCCGGCTGTACCCGCCCTAAGCAGCGTCTTGCGCGTAAGCGTCACCGCCGGCCTCATCCTGGTGGTGGGCTACTGGGTCTTCCAGCGCGTCGCACGGCGCTTTGGTGAGGAGATATGACATCAACTGCCGATAAGCTTGAACTCAAACTCATTCAGCGTGCCTACGAAGTTGAACTCGATCTCAACGCTATGCAAGGACTCTGGACCGAGGCGCAATACCTGAAGCTGGCGGAACAGACGAACCATCTGCTTGAGTTCACCGATGGGCGCATCGAAGGGCTACCGATGCCGACACGCAGTCATCAATTGATCCTGCTCTTCCTCTACGAACTCTTTAACGCTTTTTTGCGCCCACGCGGCGGTATTGTTCTTGTGGCCCCCATGCGCCTGCGTATTCGTGCGGGCAAATGGCGCGAACCGGATCTCTTGTTACTGCTCAGCGCCGCCGATCCCCGCAACCAAGAGAACTACTGGCTCGGTGCCGACCTCGTGGTCGAGATCGTCAGCCCTGATCGCCCCGAACACGACCTCACCGAGAAGCCCCGCGATTACGCGGAAGCGACCATTCCTGAGTATTGGATTGTCAACCCACTCAATGAAACCATTACCGTGCTGACCCTTGATGGTACCGCCTACCGCGAGCATGGTATCTTCCAGCGGGGCGAGACGGCCACCTCGCCGCTGATCGCAGGTTGCGCGGTCGCGGTGGATGGGGTGTTTGGTTCGGTGGGGGTGCGGGGGCATGGCCCCCGCACAAACCCCACCCCAGTGGAATGAATGTCACTATGTCCCCAGTCATCCAATTCAACAACGTCTCCAAACGCTTCATCCTGCACCAAGAGCAGCGCAAGACCATCCAAGAGCGCGTGATTGGCATGGTAAAGCGCCGCCCGCCCGGCGAGGAGTTTTGGGCGCTACGCGACGTCAGTTTTACGGTAGAGCCTGGGCAGAGCCTGGGACTCGTAGGCCATAACGGGGCGGGCAAGAGTACTGCGCTCAAGCTGCTCACGCGCATCCTTGAACCGACGAGTGGCACTGTCCAGACCAAAGGGCGCATTGCCGCCCTCCTTGAGCTAGGCAGCGGCTTTCACCCCGATCTAAGCGGGCGCGAAAATGTCTACCTGTACGGCTCGCTGATGGGCCTTGGCAGGCGCGACATGGATCGGCGCATGGAGGGGATTGTAGACTTTGCCGACATTGGCCCATTCATTGACACCGAGATTAAACACTACTCTTCGGGCATGTATACGCGCCTCGCCTTCGCGGTGGCCACCGCCGTTGACCCCGACATTCTGATTACCGACGAAGTGCTGGCCGTCGGTGACGAAGCCTTCCAGCGCAAATGCATGGAGCGCATCTACAGCTTCCGGCGGGCGGGCAAGACGATCATCTTCGTCTCGCACGCCCTCGAAGTGGTACGCTCCCTCTGCGACGTGGCGGTCTGGCTCGACCATGGCCAGCAGCGGGCCGAGGGCGCTGCTGGCGAGGTAATTGATGCCTACCTCGCTGAAGTCAACCGCAAGGAACAGGAGCGGCTGGAGGTGGAGCGGCGTAAGGCGGGGAAGGAAGATTCGCAGGACGATGAGCAGAACCCCTTCCGCCGCGGCACCCGCGAGGTGGAGATTGTGCGCGTAGAGTTGTTGGATGGCCAGGGGCAGGAGCAGGTGGTGTTTCACACCCATAAGCCGTTAACAATCCGCTTGCACTATACGGCACATCAGTCCATTGATGCTCCCGTATTTGGTATCGGTATCTACCATGAAAACGGTACCTGGCTGAGTGGCCCAAATAGTGGCTTTGCTGGACTTTCAATGGGTCAAGTTGTTGGTTCAGGTTGGGTTGATTATACGATTGCGAGTTTGCCGCTTCTCACGGGGCGTTATAGTGTGAGTGTGGCGGTGGTAGATCGGACGCAGCTATATATGTATGATTTACATGATCGCATGTACACGCTTGTCGTACACAACAATAGCACATCTGAACGCTATGGCTTACTTTCGCTTCCTGGGCAATGGATGTGACTAAGACCTGTGGGGCCGCATCCCTGCAAGTTTTGGTCATACCCAAGTAACATTAGAGTGCGACCAAAAGGTGTAGCAAGGGTGCGCGAGGGAACCTGGTTCTCTCGTATTCTCCCACCGTCCGGCAGAGTGTGGGGCGCAGCCCTACAGGTTTTGGGCACACCCGTAACATTACAGGACTTACGCGGTCGGCGTTTTTCGCCTGCGGCAGCGCGGAAAACAACCACCTTTTGCGATGTTTTGGCGGCGCAGCCGCCAAAACATCGCAAAAGAACAGATTCTTTCACCCTGCCGGAGGCAGATCACCGGGTTACGCGGTCGCCTGACCAGGCGACCGCGTAACTCCTGTAACATTACGCTGAACAAGAACGAGTATAATGGCGCGATGGGGATGGACGTGGGGGAGGCGAAACCCTCCCCGCAAACACCCACCCAAGTAATAGAGGTGCTGTGGTGAGCATGTGGAGCGCGTGTTATGACCGAGATTGACCCGGATAAGATCTTTGATGCTGTCTATTATGCGCATGGTTGCGGAGTTCCCTATGAACGGAATGAGCACTGGCTTCGTCAGTTTAGAGCTATTGCTGAGCGGATCGTCGTGGACATCCAACCGCGAACGGTGTTTGATGCCGGTTGTGCAATGGGGCTCTTGGTCGAAACCTTACGTGATCGGGGCGTGGAAGCGTATGGTGTTGATATATCTAGCTTTGCCATTAGCCAAATCTATGCGCCAATCAAGCCCTTCTGCTGGGTAGGTTCTGTCGGTGATGCGCTTCCTCAGCGCTATGATCTGGTTGTTTGCATTGAAGTGCTTGAGCATATGCAGCAATCTGACGCAGAAGCTGCGATTGTTAATCTATGCCAGTATTGTGACGATCTTCTTTTTTCTTCATCGCCAGATGATTATCGCGAAGTAACGCATTTTAATGTGCAACCACCCGAATATTGGAGTGGCATTTTCGCGCGCCAAGGTTTTTATCGCGACTTTGATTTCGATGCGACATTTATTACGCCTTGGGCTGTGCGTTTTCGTCGCGGGCAGGATCCGTTCCACCAGATCGTGCATGGTTACGAGCGACGTTACTGGAGACTGAGTAGGGAAAATAGTGATCTGCGCGCCTTATCGCACGAGTTGCGTGGTCATACCGATGCCAGTTACCAGTTGATCCTTGATCTGAATCGCCAGCTTGCTGATCGCGATCAACAATTGCTGGATCGCGAGCAGGAACTACATCACTACCGCAATGAATTGAACTGGTCAGTGCGTGCCTATGGCTATCTGCGTAATGAACTCCAAGGCTACATTGATCGGCTGCAAGCCGACCTAGAGCTTAAAGTTAACCATATTGAGGAATTGAAGGCTGCCATTGCGCGCCTTGAGTCAGGGCGCGTGATGCAGTTTCTGCGCCGCTTTGAGCGCGCTCCTGCGCTATCGCACACAGTTCCAACCGATGCAGTTATAGAAGCTCCATCCGCTGATGCTTACGCGCATTGGATTACGGCCCATGAGCCAAATGCGGCGGAGCTAAAAGCCCAGCGCACTCAGTCCAGCGAGTTTGCTTACCGCCCGCTTATCAGCCTGATTACCCCGGTTTTTGATCCGCCACCTGACGTTTTAGCGCAAACCTTGGATTCGGTGCGTGCCCAAACCTATCCCCATTGGCAGTTATGCCTAGTGGATGGTGGTTCGGCGCATCACCGTCTGCGTCCGTTGCTCGAAGCGTATGCGCGTGACGATAGCCGGATCAATGTCCGTTTCCTTCCTCAGAACCTGGGCATCTCGGGTAACTCAAATGCTGCCTTGGCCTTGGCTCAGGGCGAGTTTGTCTTGCTCTTTGATCACGATGATCTGCTCGCGCCCCATGCGCTCTATGAGCTTGTCCGGCTGCTGAATGACCATGCTGATACTGACATTATCTACTATGACGAAGATAAGATTGATGCTGCCGGGCAGCAACGCCATAGTCCTTGGTTTAAGCCAACCACATGGTCGCCTGATACCATTCTAGCGACAAATATCTTGATGCATTCGGCAATCAGACGTGCGCTGATTGCACAGGTGGGTGGGTTTGATATGCGCCGGGATGGGGCGCAAGACTGGGATCTTGCGCTACGTTGCGTTGAACAAACGTCGCGCATTCGCCACCTTCCAATGGTGCTGTATCACTGGCGCCAGATTCCAGGTTCGGCGGCTGCCCATGTTCATGCAAAGCCATGGGCGTTAGAAGCCCAATCGCTTAGCATTGTCGATCATTTGAGACGTAGCGAGGGCCTACAACTGCAAGTGGCCTTTCCTTCGGCTGGTACGGTGCAAATCGTTTGGCCGACAATGCACCTGCACGTAACAGTGATCATTGTGGTGCATGATCATGCAACCCTTCTCCGCCACTGCTTGACAACCTTGCGTCAAGTGACGCGCTACCCCCACTACGAAGTGGTTTTGGTTGATCTGGGCACTACGCAGCCGGAAATAGCGCTGCTCTACGCCGAACTAGCCGCTGATCCTTGCTACCGCGTCGTTCGTTGCGCTGCAACAACGTCGTTTGCGGCTGCGGCCAATATGGCTGTACGCCATGCTACCGGCGAACGTCTGGTCTTCTTGGACGCGTCTAGCGAAATCTTTCATCCCGATTGGCTGCATGAGTTGCTTGGTTGGGGCGACCGCACAGCGATAGGGGTGGTAGGCGCAAAGATCCTCTATCCTGATGGAACAATTAAGCATGCTGGGATGTTCCCTGGCTTGGCTGGTTTGCAGGGCAGACTGTTCTATGGTGAGCCGGAGCCGGCCTATAGCAGCTTCGGTTCTTCCGAGTGGTATCGCACATGCGCGGCAGTCAGTGGTGAGGCAATGCTCTTGCGGCGGGAGGTATTTACCCAACTAGGCGGCTTTGATGAGGCGTATCAGGGGGATTGGGCGGCAGTCGATCTCTGTCTGCGGGCTAGTGCTGTAGGCTATCGCGTCGTCTATACGCCCTTTGCCCGTCTTCTTTCCCATCGTCAGCTTACAACGGAGGAGTCCTATGCCGATCAGTTGCGTGCTGCGATGCAGCTACGTCCATTGCTGACAACGGGCATTCCCTTCTACAACCCTAATCTCTCGCTAGCCACCCTTCAGCCACGTTTTGCGCAGCCTGCTGAACCACAGGCGCTTACACTCCTTGATCAGCAGTTGCACCAACTCGGGTTGCTTGCGGGTGCGCAACTGCACATGGTTCAAGTTGCACCGGTAGCCTCAACAACACAGGTTGTTTTGGCAACACCCGATCTGGAGTGGCAAGAGGCGACCGTGATGTTAGTTCAATTGGCCGTCTGGCTACAGCGCTATGGGCGTTCCGTCGTGCTGCTGACGGCTCGTGGCGGAGCGCTTGAAGCTGATTGTGCAGCAGCAGACATTCCGTTGCGCATTGAACCCCAGATGCTCGACGATGCAAGGGTCGGCTACCAACTGCTTCAGAACGCTGCTGCGGTGGTGATCAACCAAGCTGCGAGTTGGCGCTTGGTGCATGCCGCACGGGCGGCGGGGGCACCCTCGCTCTGGTGGTTGCACGAAACCGCCTCGGCCTTGGCTGCCTTTGCAGATAACGCACCGATGCATGCGGTGTTGGCGACCGCTTCTTGTCTGGTTACGCCTAGCGCACTCCAGGTGGCGTCTGTACCGGCCCAAGTGATTCCGTATGGTCTGCATGAGCCCTCACCTTGCGATCCGCCGCTACCCGTACGCTCCGATCAACGACTGGTGATCGTGGTACCAAGTAGCATCGTGCCGCACCATGGCCAAGATACGCTCCTGCGTGCGCTTGGATTGCTTCCTAAAGTGCTTGCTGATCAGGTAGAGGTTTATCTAGCGGGGCGTAACGGTGGTGATTGGGCCTTTGGGCAAACGCTCAAAGCGCTGGCGGAGCGCTTACCCAATGTAACGCTGTGCAATGCGCTTACGCCTGAACAGGTTTCAGCCTATCTTGCCGCTGCCGATATCGTTGTGCTACCTGCCCGTGAAACGACCCTCCCGCTGAGTCTGTTGGAGTCTATGGCGCGGGGGAAGGCGATTATTGCCACCTCAGTCGGGGGGATGCCTGCCACGCTGCGCCATACCCACGAGGGCTTGCTCTGCCCACCAGAGGATTACCACGGCTTGGCACAAGCTCTCGCATTGCTGATTGGCGATCCGGCGCTGCGTCAACAACTTGGGCTTCAGGCGCGCGAACGTTTCCAACGGGAATTTACGTTTGCACACTTTGCGCAAGCCGTGGTCGCACAGTTGCGCCAATTATGATTCTTGTACTCTCTGGTAGGGGTTTGGGGCCCATGTCCCATGCGCATGAACGTAAGGGGCCTGCGGCCCCTAAAACCCCGCCAGAAGGGGAAATTTTTCGGGGGCCATGCCCCTTCGACGAGGCTCAGGGCAAGCCCGAACCCCCGCCAGCAGGCCCGCTAGGGGCTTACGTTCATGCGTATGGGGCCATGCCCCACGGGCATTTCGTTTAGGGCAGTCGTCCTGCAACCCGCTGTTGGGGCTACGCCCCAAACCCTCTTTTTTCTTTCGTTTTGGCGGCGAAGCCGCTAAAACGAAAGAAAAAAGTTCTTCTGGAGATGCTTTCCCTCCCCAGAACCCCCGCCGGAGAGCGTGGGGCTTCGCCCCGCACCCCGCCGGACGGCGAAACCTCACTAACAGGACTTACGCGGTCGGCGTTTTTCGCCTGCGGCAGCGCGGAAAACAACCATTTTTTGCGGTGTTTTGGCGGCATAGCCGCCAAAACACCGCAAAAAAACAGGTTCTTTCACCCTGCCGGAGGCAGATCACCGGGTTACGCGGGCCGCCTGACCAGGCGACCGCGTAACTCCTGTCACTAAGGGGCGATGCGCCTTTGGCGAGCATGAGCGGGCTTGCCGGATGAACCAGTAAGGAAGCGTACTAATGTCACCTGCGACCGTGTCCGTCATTGTGATTAACCTTAATGGTCGCCACCATTTAGCGCCATGTTTTCAATCTTTGTTTGAGCAGGATTATCCGGCTGAGTGTGTTGAGTTAATCCTAGTTGATAATGCTTCGGTGGATGGTTCGCTTGAACTGATGCGCGAGCGTTTTCCGCAAGTGAAGATAATCCAGAATCAGGTGAATGTTGGGTTTGCACCAGCGGTGAATCAGGGCGCAAAAGCGGCTACTGGACGCTACCTTGCCCTCCTCAACAATGACACACGGGCCGAGCCAAGCTGGATGGGGGCGCTGGTTGCGGCCCTTGAGGCGGGCCGTGAGC
This sequence comes from Candidatus Viridilinea halotolerans, assembly GCA_003934145.1. GTDB lineage: Bacteria > Chloroflexota > Chloroflexia > Chloroflexales > Chloroflexaceae > Viridilinea > Viridilinea halotolerans. The sequence goes on from RSAS01000406.1 coordinate 9,882, forward strand.
AGCGGGTAGCTTGTGTTGGCTCGCGCATCCTTGACTGGGAGGGCCAACGCCTCGATTTTGTGAGCAGCGGGGCCAGTTTCTATGGCTTTGGCTACCAGTTTTTTCATGATTTCCCCCTCAGTGCGACAAGCGTAGCGGCTCACGAGGCGCTCTTCGCATGTGGTGGTGCCATGTTGGTTGATCGCGCCGTCTTTCTCGAAGTCGGGGGCTTTGATGAAGACTATTTCGCCTACTATGAGGATGTAGATTTTGGGTGGCGTCTTTGGGTTTTGGGCTATCGCGTGTTGATTACGCCCACGGCTACGATCTACCACCGTCATCATGGTACGTCGAGCCGGATGCAGAAGTACCAGATGCATAAGCTCTTTGAACGCAACGCCCTGATGACGGTGATAAAGAATTACGAAGAGACACACCTTCAGCCGGTGCTCAACTCCGCGCTGTTGATGGTGTTCCAGCGCATGCTCGGCGACGCCGGTGAGGCGGTGGCATGGGAACAGTTTGATTTTGCACAGGGTGGAGTTCAACCGGCGGAGTTGCAGCAACAGGCAGTGCCGCGCCTGATGCTGAGCCCAATGGCGGCGGTGAAGGATGTCTTGGATGCCTTTCCGCAACTCTGGGCGAAACGTCAGCGTATCCAGAGCCGACGCTTACGCCCGGATGCCGAAATATTCCCCTTGTTGCGCTACCCTTTTGGTCCTCACTACCAGTATGAGTCGCGCCCCGCTATTTCCCAAGCGATCATGGACCTGCTTGGTGTGCGTGATATGCTCTCAGGGGGTCGTATGCACCGTGTTTTGATTATTAGCACCGATCCGCTTTCTGAGCATTTGGCTGGCGTGGGTATCCGTGCGGTCGAGATGGCGCGTGGTCTCAGCCAGAGTTGCTATGTGACTTTGGCCGCCCCTGAACGGGCGGAGATACACTTGCCCGATGTGCAGGTTGTTGCTTTTGCCCGCGACGATGAACCCTTGATGCGCCGCCTCGCAAGCCAAGCCGAGGTGATTATCTTTCAGGGTTATAGCCTGCTGCGCTATCCGGCGATTGGTGAGTTGAATAAAATTCTGGTGGTTGATCTCTACGATCCCTACTATCTAGAAGGGTTGGAACTCTTCTGCAAAGAAGAAGATGAACGTGCGCGCCAAATAGCGCGTGATAATCTTGCTACTCTTAATAATCAACTGCGCGTGGGTGATTTCTTCATCTGTGCCAGTGAACGCCAGCGCGATTTTTGGCTAGGCATGCTGACGAGCCTCGGACGGATCTCGCCCGATGGCTACCGCCACGATCCAACCTTTCGCTCGCTGATAGATGTGGTGCCTTTTGGTAGTGAAGTTGAACCACCCGTGCATCAGCAGCGCGTACTTAAAGGCGTCGTGCCTGGGATTGCGGCGGATGATACGCTGTTGCTCTGGGGTGGGGGTATCTGGGATTGGCTCGATCCGCTGACGGTGGTGGCTGCGATGGGTCTTGTCCGTGAACAGCGCCCAAAACTGAAACTCTTTTTTCTGGGCTATCGCCATCCCAACCCGGCTGATGTCCCTGAAATGGCGATGCACACCCGCGCCGTAGAGCTTGCCCAGGCGTTAGGTCTGCTCAATACGACAGTCTTCTTTAATGATCGTTGGGTGCCCTATGCTGAACGCTCCAGTTACTTGCTGGAGTCTGACATCGGCGTAAGCGCCCACCTCTCCCACATCGAGACGCGCTTCGCCTTCCGCACGCGCCTGCTCGACTGCATCTGGGCCGGGTTACCCATGGTTGTCGCTGCTGGCGATTCCTTGGCCGACATGGTTGTGCAGCAGGGTTTAGGCTACGCGGTTCCCATTGGCAATGCAGAGAGCTTTGCCCAGGCGCTACTTGAGCTTACGAGCCAGCCCGATCCACGCGGGCGCTATGCCGCTGCTTTTGCGGCGGTGCGTGAACAGTATACGTGGCCCCAGGCACTTGCGCCGCTGGTGCGTTTCTGCCGTGATCCGCGCTACGCCCCCGACCGCGCGCGTCTGGCGATGCGCTCGCAGTACCTACAGAACAACCGTGAAGCACAACTCTACGCGACGGTGATCGAGAAGAACGCCCATATCGCCTACTTGGAAGATCTCATTCAACGTCTCGAAGCGGGCCGGGTGATGCGGCTGCTGCGTTGGGTTGAAGAGCGGCGGAAGAAGATACGCCATCGTTAACGTTTGTTTGCGGAGGAAGTACTACAGTGACTACTGCTCCTGATCACGTTCGTCTCCCTGATCTTCGGCTTGATCTGGGTTGTGGCGGCAGCAAAAAAGCGGGTTGCATCGGCCTCGACTCAGTTGCAGCCCCTGGGGTTGATCACGTCATTGATCTCACCCATGAGCGCTGGCCTTTTGCTGATGAGAGTGTCGAGTATGCCTTTTCGTCACACTTTTTTGAGCATATTCCCGAACCCAACCATGTCTTTATGGAATTGGGGCGGGTTGCGCGCAACGGGGCACGTTTCGAATTCTGGACACCCTACACCTTCACTGAGGAGGGTTTCTTCTACGGCCATGTGGCCCATTTCTCAGAGCGCCTCTGGCTTGAATTCTGTTTTTACCATCGCGATGCCTTCGTGCCACTGTTAGGAGGACGCTGGCTATTGCATGCGGTTACCTACATTGTGCCCGATCCGACGGTGCAGTCGATCCGTCAGCAAGGCTTTTCCCTCAATTTTGCTATTCGACACTTCAAAGATGTGGCGATCGAGTTTGGCGTCGAGATTGAATTCCGCCGCGAGCTTGAGCTACCAGCCGTGCTACCCCAGCGGTATTATGCGCCGAACCGTGAGGCCCCCCGCTCTTTACTGGCAGCCGAACCTCAGCCGATGGCACCCAGTTCGACTAGTGATCTTCAGGCAATGGTTAGGCAACTCGAGACGACGATTGAACAAAAGAATAGCCATATCCGCCAGCTTGAGCAACTGATCGGGCGCCTCGAAGCGGGACGGGTGATGCGGCTTTTACGTTGGGCAGGGCAACGCCGCAGTCGATCATAGGAGGAATGGAAGGTATATGTTGTCGATGAATGAACTGAAACGACGTCTGCGGGGGAGCGTACGTATGCTTGCTGGAGCCGAGCCGTCTCCCCAGTGGCCACCAGTGTCAGCGCCGCCAGCACCAGTGACCGCTAACGGGCCTGAAGCAAAGAGTAATATTCTCGATGCCTACATCACCACCGCACCGAGCCCCCAGGTGGCCCTCGATCTCTTCAAGGGTGAGTGGTCGTCCCAGTTGCCCGCGCCCTTCGAGCACCTCCAGGCTGGCCCGGTGGGACTCTTTACCGATGTGCGCATTACCTGGGCGATCGAGCGCTTGGGCGGTGTGGCGGGGCAGCGGGTACTCGAGTTGGGGCCGTTGGAGGGTGGTCATTCCTACATACTCGAGCAGGCTGGCGCAGCCGAAATTGTAGCGATTGAAGCTAATTCGCGGGCCTTTTTGAAGTGCTTAATTGTCAGAGAACTGCTCGGACTTGCGCATGTGCAGTTTCTCTGTGGCGATTTTGTTGAATATTTACGGACGACGCCTGATCGTTTCGATGCGATCGTTGCGAGTGGCGTTCTCTACCACATGCGTAATCCGGCTGAGTTAATTGAATTGGTGGCCCAACACAGTGATCGGGTCTTTTTCTGGACGCATTACTACGACAAGGCGCTGATCAACGCTTCGCCCGTACTTGCGCCAAAGTTTCCCGCCAGTACACCCACCGAACATGCGGGCTTTAAGCATACCCTCTATCGCCAGGAGTACCAACTCTCACTGGATTGTTCACGCTTCTGTGGTGGTGGTGCGGTACATAGCGCTTGGATGGCACGCGAGGAACTGTTGGACTGCGTGCGCTACTTTGGCTTCGATCAGATCGAAATCGGCTTTGAAGCCCCGACCCACCCCAATGGGCCATGCTTTGCTTTTGTTGCAACCCGCTCTGCGCACTGAGTATTACGTCTGGAAGAGGAGATTATGCCTCGGATTACATCGCTTCAGCAGCGGCTGCGTGCGAGTCTGCGTGCGTTAGCCGGTATTGACGACGCCTTGATCGCTGCGGTACCGGCACCCCCACCGACACCCGCGCCGGTGCCCCTAGTGCTTGATCGTAACCTCGCTGCTAGCTACTTGCACGGCGATGGGATTGAAATTGGTGCTTTGCACCATCCCCTCCCGACCCCGCCGACCGCCCGCGTGCGCTACGTCGATCGCATGTCGGTTACTGATTTGCGTATTCATTATCCTGAATTAAATAATGTTGATCTTGTCGAAGTAGACATCATTGATGATGGTGAAAAATTACTCACTATCGATGTTGATTCTCAGGATTTTGTGATTGCCAACCATTTCCTCGAACACTGTCAGGATCCAATTGCTACGATCAAGAACCTCTTCCGCGTACTTAAAGTTGGTGGGATACTCTATGTGGCTATCCCCGATAAGCGCTACACTTTCGATCGCGATCGTGAGCTTACTTCGCTTGATCACCTCATTCGTGATCACACCGAGGGGCCAGCTTGGTCGAAACGCCACCACTTTGAGGAGTGGACGCGCTTAGTCAATAAGGTGGAAGACGAGAGCGAAGCACAGCAACAAATTGAGCACCTGATCGCAATTGATTACAGCATCCACTACCACAACTGGACGCAGATCGAACTGCTTGAGTTGCTGGTAGCTTTGCGACATCATTTTAGATTGCCCTTTGATGTTGAGTTAACACTTAGACACGGCATTGAATACATCATCGTATTGAGAAAAAATGCCGAATGAGTGAAAGCACCGCCTTGGTTGCTGCCGTCATCGAGTTGCCTTGAGGTGGGTGGGTGAAGCACCTCTTGGTAATGCGTGTATGGTATACCTGAAATGTGGGCATCCAACGTTAGCTACCTGCTTTCGTCTCGTCAACCTCGTACGCTGAAGGAGTATGTGCGCATGAATCGCCCTCGAAATTACCACCGCCCGTGGATCAGCCTCATTCTTTTGCTCGTTGCCGTCGGTCTGATTGCGCACACACGCCAATGGATGCCTAGCCCAACCAGCTATGCCCAACAGCAGAGTGATCTACTCTATTTACAACAGAACAATACGATTAGTTTTGCCAACCCCAGCGCGCTCCAAGTGACGATTGGCGAAGGGCATGACTTTGCTACACTGCAACTCGGCGATTCCTGGGATATGGATAATCCCCGTGATATGGGCTACGAAATTGGTTTCACCAATATCCACGCGACGGGTGGCATCTGGCACGGCACCTATAGTGGCATGGATCAGTCGGCGGGGACGCCGACTGCGGGGTACCTCTTTCCTCTTTTCCAGGGCTTTAGTACTCCTGTAGCTGGGGGCTTGAGCCAAGAGCTCTCCTTTACGAAGGTGGGTGCTGAGGATCGCTACGCGATAGATGCGAGCAAATACACTCGCCTCTCCTACCGTCTGGCGGTGAGCCAACGCCCCGTAAACGGCCCCTTCTTTGTCCAGTGGACAACTGCCAGTCCGGTGACGTGGCCAATTGGCGAGAATCGCTTTGGACGCCTAGATGCATGCCAGGGTACGACGCGCTTTGTCGCTTGGCAAGGTTGGCATACCTACAATTTTGATCTGAGCCAGCCGCAGGGCGATAGCGGCATCCGCGCTGGGGCTTGGCAGGGTCTTGTGCGCGGCTTACGCCTTGATCCCGCCGCTACCGCGCCTGCTGGCACCGAGATTAAGATTGACTGGATTCGTTTGAGTGACCCCAACTCAGCCCCGGTTATTGCCATTCCCTGGAATATTGCTAATGCCGGGCCGAATGACCGCATAGATATCTATATTGCCGATAACCCCAGTGGAACCGATGCCTCCCCGCTCGCTTTTGGGCTACCAGCGGCGGCTGGTAGGTATGATCTGGCTACTAGCATGCTTCCTCCAGGCCAGCATTACTTTCAATTGCACTTGAAAGATGGTGCAGTTGAGAATGGCTGCACGGTCGCCAAGGGAACGAGTGGCTGGATTGGGCCGCTCACGATTACGCCCGCGCCAATTGTCACTTTTGCGAAGCCGAGCATGACGAGCGGCCCCGATTATGCGACCAGTGTGCTGGGGCAGCCCTGGGATATGACCTCCAGTTCGCAGATTGTCACCCCTGGGTCGCCGTACCCTCAGACGCTTGCCGAACAGAGTTTCACCAATGGTATTTTTCGCGCACGGGCTGCACTCATTCCGCCGCATGTAGAGTCCGACTCGCAGTTTTGGCTACGCGTTGATCCGCAGCGCCCAATTGATACCACTCGTTTTCGCTATTTTACGGTGCGCCTCAAGGTTGACATGCCTCCAGGAAGGGACATCAACTGGGCCATTGCCTACGGATGGGGAGGGCGTGTGATCTGGTGGAATGAGAATCTTCAGACCGATGGCTCAGAGAGTAAGTATGGAACGTACTATGAGGGTTGGCGCAACTATTCGGTCGATCTGGCGCGTGCTTTCCCACCGCCTGCAGTGAGTAACCCCCTCCAGGCACGCAACATTCTCACCCCGCGTGAGCAGAATGCCTTCCCGGCCCAACTTGGCTGGACGCAACTCGGTACGGTTAAGCACCTGCGCTACGATCCCCTTGAAACAATGGCGCAAGCGGTTGGCACCGGTGCCGACATCTTTGAGGTTGACTGGGTGAAACTGACAGCGAATGATGAGGTGCGACGTGGTCAACCGTTCGAGATCATGGTCAAGCTCAATCTGCCCCTTGCTCAACTCTCCAGCCTGACTCACTACTATACGACTGATCCTAGTCAGCCAACTCAGCAGCGCGCAGTCATGCAATCCAACACGGTGAATGTGGAACCGATCCAACCTGGCAATTATCGTATCTATCTGCCACTGATTCTCCGTATGGGAACCAGTGGTGACGACAATGACTCCTTGCGTTTTGTCTGGGATACCGCTACGGTACAGCCGGGTACCTACTACATCTGTAGTGTCGCCGCGACCGCAAATTCAAGCACGACGTGGTGTAGCGAGACGCCAGTGGTTGTCCAGCCATAATTTGCGCATGCAACCAGAAACGACGAAGCTGCACGGGAATTCAACTCCCGTGCAGCTTCGTCGTTTCTTACACGCTTACGTTTTGATTTACCACCCTGTACCCCAACAACGCCTGGCGCACTTGCGTTTCGAGGAGCGCATGGTTGGCGGTACTCTGGGTTTGTAGCTCAAGTAGGCTGCGCTGCACCGCGAGGTTGTAGCGTGTCTGTTGGTGCATGAGCGGCAAGATGTACCAGCGGGTGGCAATCTCGTTCCATGTGCTACGCAGTTTGGCAATGATGGGTATGCGCGAGTGAAATTGATGCTCTTCCAGCACCGCTTCGCGTTTGGCGGTGGCGAGGAGTTCGGCGAGGGGCGATTGGCTGGCGGTGGGAATGCCTAAGATCTGTTGAGCCGCTTCAGGCCAGGTTGCCGGGAGGTTGGCCTGCTCCGCTTTGATGCTGCGTAGGGTTTGGCCAAGCTGCAGGATGCGGGCCTGTTCGCCCTCATCGGGTGGGGTGAGTCCTGCGGGTAGCCCCTCGCGGTAGACCAAGCTGCCAATGGCGCGATCCAGGGCCGAGGTGCTGACGAGGCGCCGCGCTTCGGCGGGGCTGAAGTCGTTCCATAGTTCCACCCAACTGCGTTGTTTACAGAGGAAGCGTAAGCGGTTGCGGTGGTGGTAGTAGTAGAAGGCACCACTGAATTTGCCGGTGGATGCCGATTCGTGGTGGCGTAGCAGCGAGTTGGGTGTGTACCAACACGCAAAACCGAGCGCCTGCGCCCGCCAGCAGAGATCTACGTCCTCGAAGTAGCCCGGAAAGAAGCCGCGATCAAGCCCGCCAAGACGATCCCAGAGTTCGCGGCTGAGGGCTAATGATGCCCCCGTGACAAACGAGACCGCTTCGGCTGTCTCGTATTGCCCGCGATCCAGCTCGCCCTCGCCACGATGGCTGGCCAGCGTCTCCGGGTAGCTCACCGCGCCGCCGGTGTGTAGCAGCCGGTCGCTCTGGCTGTCGAGAATCTTGCTGCCGGCAATGCCACAACCTGGTTTGGCCAATGTCTCGATCAAGCCGTGGAGCCAGTTGGCGCTTACTATGGTATCGGGGTTGAGCAGCACGAGGTGGCTGCCCCTACTCGCCGCAACGCCTTCGTGTACCCCACCCGCAAAGCCCAAGTTGCGCTCTTGGGACAAGATCCGCGCTTGGGGCAGCAATTGCCGCACGAGTTGTGCGCTCTCATCCTGTGATGCGTTATCAACAACAACGATCTCTGGCGCTGGTGTATAACGGAGCGCACTGAGCGCCTGACAACAAGCTGGAAGGTGCTTGGCGCTGTTGTAGGTGACGACGATGATTGAGACGGTGGGATTCATAGTGTGTAGGTAAGGAATGTGAGAGAACCCTGTTCCCTCGCCTCCCTTCGTCACCCGGCGGGGTTTGGGGAGAGCTCCAACAAGGGAAGACGAATGATCGCACGTCTCCTTACAAAGTGCTGTATTATAGCAACGCACGTAGCAGGTTGCAAATGCGCTGGTATGAGATCGCGAAAAAAGCTATCGCTTCGTACAAGATGCCCGATCTTCATGCACTTTGTGGTAAAACAGAAGAGTCTTTCCCTCCCTAATACTCGATCTTCGCGCACTTCGCGCACTTCACGTGCTTCGCGTACTTCGCGGTAAAACAGAAGAGGCAATAGCGCAAAAGTCACGCTGTGGGAGAGCATCACCCTGGGAGCGCGGGCGTCCCGCCCGCATGCGGGCGGGACGCCCGCGCTCCCAGACAGCGTTACTTTTGCTCCATTGCCATAAGAGCCTATACACTCATATCCCCTATCCCCTATCCCCTATCCCCTATCCCCTATCCCCTATCCCCTATCCC
>RSAS01000630.1 GCA_003934145.1 Candidatus Viridilinea halotolerans
GCGCGAGGGAACCTGGTTCCCTCGCATCCTCCCCCCGTCCAAAGGGGTGTAGGGCACCGCCCTACAGATTTCAGTCCACCCTGAGGCGATGAGGCGATGAGGGCGCAGTCCCCATACGCATGAACGTGAGCTTTCCGGCGGGGGGGCGGGGGAGGCGAAGCCTCGCCCGAAACACGCGCAAGCAGATTGGTTGCGCCCCGCGGGTGTTGGTCACACCCTAACGCAGCCAGTCGCTGTGCTACAATAATCTCTATGAGATTGCCAAAATACGAGCAGGCGATCATTCCCGAACGCAAAATCACGGCCTATCTGCTTGCGCTGCATCATCGTGATGGGCAAAGCAAAGCCGTCTTTTTCATGCGTTTTGGTTTCACGTTGGAACATTGGCCCGCATTGGCCATGGCACTGAAGCGCCATGCCGCTGATCATGAGGTTGTGGCAACAGAGCTAACGGCATTTGGTACAAGCTATGTCGTGGAAGGATCACTGCCAGCGCCTGATGGTCGCACACCCAACATCCGCGTTGTCTGGTTCGTCGCGGCAGGCGAGGACATTCCTGTGCTGGCAACAGCCTATCCGTTGAAAGGATCGCGTGGTGATTGAGGAACTGACAAGCGTGGTATTGACCACAAACCTCCCAGAGCGTGGGCTTCAGATTGGAGATATTGGTACGGTTGTTTTAGTACATCAAGAAGGAGAGGGTTACACCGTTGAGTTTATGACCCTGAGCGGTGAAACCGTTGCGGTGATCACGGTTTCCAGCGCGCAGATTCGTGCGATTCGTACTAACGAGATCGCCCACGCACGGGAACTGGCTGCGGCATGAATGCCCGTTATAACTACGGCCATGGGAAGGTTTGGAGGGGCTTGCCCCTCTAGAATCCCCTTCTGGTTAGGTTGCGCGGGCGGTGCCGCCCGCACAGCCCAACCCACGCTAAGACAAGGTTTCAGAAAGGGGCTTCGCACTTTACCATCGTAGTACCGACTTTAGTCGGCTGAGGTCTTTGGCAGCAATGGGAAGCCGACTAAAGTCGGCACTACCTATTGGCGCAAACGGTAAAGTAGCGATGAACCATGTCTAAGGAGCAAGACTATGCGTCCTGAGCTTATGTCAGAGGCGGAGTTGCCCGGGGCGATGCTGCTGCCCCGCGATGCGACGCTACCGCCGGTGCCCCTTGAGCATACCGAGATTGCGGTTGATGTGGTGGGGCCGTTGGCGGCAACGATGGTAACGCAGCGCTTCTGCCACCACCATAGCGCCGCGCTCGATGCGCTCTATGTCTTTCCGCTGCCCGTTGAGGCGGCCATCACTGGCTTTACGCTGCAAGTTGGTACGCGGACGATCCGTGGCGAGCTGCGCCCCCGCGAAGAGGCCAAGGCCTCGTTTGATGCAGCGGCGGCGCGGGGGGCCGATGCGGCCCTGCTCAGCCGTCAGCGTCCCAATCTCTTTAGTCTTGAGGTGGCCAATCTGCAACCGGGTGAGGTGGTCGAGGCGCAGATCGGTTTCTTTAGCCAAGTGCCCTTTGATGATGGCTGGTTCACGCTGAGCATGCCGACCGTGGTGCTGCCACGCTACCAACCCGAGGGCGCACCAACCGGCCCGCAAGAGGGCCAAGTGCCGCTTTTGCCCGAGGGCGCGGCGGGCCATACGCTGAGCATGCGCATCACGCTTGATGTGGGCCGCAAGGTTGAACTTGAAACCCAAGGCTTCCCCTGCGACACCAGCGAAGAGCGTGGACGCACGGTTGTGCAGTTGCGTGATGCGGCTGCCGTGCCCGACCGCGACGCGGTGGTGCGCTACCGTCCGGCTGGCGAGGGCTACGCGGCGGCGGCGTTTGCCTACCGTGCGGCAGGACGATCGGGCGCGACACTGCTCATGCTAACGCCACGGGCGTTGCCCGCCGCCAGCGAGATTCTGCCGCGCGAACTGCTCTTCGTCTTCGACCGCAGTGGTTCGATGGGTGGCGATAGCATCGTGCAGGCGCGCAATGCGCTGCGTGCCTGTCTGCGAGCGCTCAACCCGCACGATACGTTTAACATCTTCCCCTTCGATAATGTGGTGGAGCAACTCGCGCCCGCACCGCTGCCCTTCACCCAGGCGGCGCTCGACCGCGCCGACCAGTTCATTGCGCAGATTGGTGCCCGTGGCGGCACCGAGATTGCCGGGGCGATTGGCGCAGCCCTAAAGCAGCCCCGCGATCCTGAACGGCTACGCATGATCATCTTCCTCACCGACGGGGCGGTGGGTAACGAGGATGCCGTGCTGCAACAGTTGGCGCAACAACTCAACGAAGCGCGCGTCTTCGCCTTCGGCGTCGGCTCGGCGGTCAATCGTTTCCTGATTGACGGCTTGGCCAAACTGGGTCGCGGCAGCGCCGAGTATATTCTCAACGACGAGCCGATTGAGCCTGCCGTGCAGCGCTTCCAGCGTCGTGCCGGTTTGCCATTGCTACGCGATCTCAGTGTGGATTGGGGCGGAGCGCTGGTGACTGACGCCCTACCGAGCCCCCTGCCCGACCTCTACGCCGGGCAGCCCTTGGTGCTTTTGGCGCGCTATGCGGCATCCCAGGATCAACACACGACGGTGACGGTGCGTGGACGCACGGCGCAGGGCAGTTATAGCGAGCAAATGCAGATCGAACTGCCGCTAACGACGCCTGATCTGCACGGCGCGTGGGCCGCCTTGCCGCAGCTCTGGGCGCGGGCGCGCCTGGAGGTGCTGGAAGATGAGGCACGCCACGCACGCTCTGCACGCAAGCAAACCGACGAAGCGGCAGCTTTGGCGCTCGAATACGGCCTGCTCAGCGCCCATACATCCTTCGTCGCCATTGAGGATGCCCCCGCCGATGCCCAGGGGCGGCGCAGTGCTCAGCAGGTGGTGGTGCCGGTGCATCTGCCAGCAGGGACGCGCCGCGCAGCCTTTGAACCCGACGCGCCCCAGATGTTGGGTGGGGGCGGGCCATTCTTGGGCGCAGTGCGCTCGATGGCTCTACCCGCACCGAGCCGCACCAGCCGGGGCATCATGGGCGCTCACTTCGATGCCATGCTCGACAGCGCTGCGTTTGACGATGAAGCCGCAAGTTGTGCATCGCCAGAGCCGGAACCGGAAGTGGCCGAAGACTATGTGCAAGCCAAGCGCTCATTCGCCGCAGCCAGGCCCACGTCTGCGCCGCGCAGCGAGCCAGTGGTCAGCGCGAAGCAGCGGCGCGAAGCGGCGTTGCGCTTCCTCGGACGCACCCAGGCCGTCAGTGGCGCGTGGGCCGACGACGAGCGGGCGACGGCCCTCGCAGTGCTCGCCTTCGTCCACAACGGCCACACTGCGACCAAGGGCGACTTCCGCTCGCAATTGACGCGCTCCACCGCTTGGCTCAAAGGACGACCCGATAGTCCCTTGATCAATTTGGCGCTGCGCGCCCTTGCGGGCCACATCGCCGCCGACCTCGTTACCGGCGCTGCCGAGACAGAGCTACAGAGCCTGGGATTGCGCCTCAACGAACTGACCGAGCGCCAGCACCTCGGGGGCGACGGCGACGGTGGCGTGTTGGCCGCCAACGTCAACCCGCACCGCCCCGATGCCATGGCCGTCGGCCTGACGGCCTGCTTGGCGCTGCTGGCGGGGGATAGGGGATAGGGGATAGGGCTACAGTTCCCGGCGGGGGGGGCGGGGGCATGGCCCCCGAACCCCCCCCCCCTTCCGGCGGGGGGCGGGGGCATGGCCCCATACGTTTCAAATAAGACCTCACAGGTCTGCTCTTCTGCACTGGAACGC
>RSAS01000850.1 GCA_003934145.1 Candidatus Viridilinea halotolerans
GTGCTTCCCGTTCGCCAAAGACCGCGCCCAACGCCCGGAGCTCTATCGGGTCGCCAAGGGGCGTGCCGGTGCCGTGGGCTTCGATGTAGCCGACTTGCTGCGGTGTGACGCCTGCCGCCGTGAGGGCTTGGCGGATCAACCGTTCCTGCGACGGGCCGTTGGGTGCGGTTAAGCCGCTACTTCGCCCATCCTGATTAATCGCGCTACCACGAATGACCGCGAGGATGCGGTCGCCATCCGCTTCGGCGTCGGCGAGCCGTTTCAGCACCACAACCCCAACCCCTTCGCCGCGCCCAAAGCCATCTGCGCTGGCATCGAAGGTCTTGCAGCGCCCATCGGCAGCGAGCATCTGCCCTTGCGTAAAGCGTTGCGTCATCGCCGAATCGAGTTGCAGATTCACCCCGCCCGCCAGCGCGAGGCTGCTCTCGCCATGACGCAGGCTCTGGCATGCAAGGTGGATCGCGGTCAACGACGCGGAACATGCCGTATCTACCGCGACGTTCGGCCCGGTCAGGTTCAGCAGGTAGGAGATGCGCCCGGCAGCAGTGCTGTCGGCATTGCCCGTTGCGACGTAGAGGTCTTGTTCCCCCGTGCGCGCCCGCACGAGGTGGTCGTAGCCACTCGTTCCGCCGCCAATAAAGACCCCTACATCCCGATTGGCGAGACTGGCCGGTACGATGCCCGCGTCTTCCAACGCATGCCACACCGTCTCCAAGAGCAGCCGATGGGCCGGATCCATCACCACGACTTCGCGTGGCGACAAGCCGAAAAAGGCGGGATCGAAGCCGTCCACGCCATCGAGGAAGCTGCCCATATGCGGGATGGGCGGGTTATCTCGATGCATAGTGCTGTCGCGCAGGCGCACTTCCGGCAGCGGACGAGTCGCACTCCGACCAGCCAACAACTGCTGCCAGAAGGACTCTGGCGTCTCGACGCCACCCGGAAAACGGCAACCTATGCCGATAATGGCCAGCGGAGCACGGTAGGTTGCCAAGCTTCGCTTGTAGTTTTGAATGACCCGCGCAGACTGCTGGAGGGCCGTGAGCAATTCCTGTTGCTGCTGATCGGAGGCCATTAGGTGAGATCCTTGAATTCTTGGGCAATAAAGGCCAAAAGGTCGTGAGGCGCTAATTCAGGCTGCTCATCAGCCGCTCGAACTTCGGCTTTGGGCGGTACCACCGGGTGCGACGGCTTCAACACATGCTCGATCAGGTAGACCACCAGACTCTCCAATGTAGGGTAGTCAAAAAGCAGTGTGGGATGGAGCGTACACTCAAGCCCCGCCGCAAGGCGGTTGCGAAGTTCAACGGCCATCAACGAATCGATGCCAAGATCCATGAAACCGGCATTGGCATCAAGCGTATGCGGTGCAGCAAGGCCGATCACCTGACTAATCTCCCCGCGCAGCCACGCTTCCAAACGGCTGCGACTGGCTTGGTGGGGCAGGGCGGCCAATTCATGGCGCAGATGTGTCCGCTTATCGGCCCGCGACGGCTTGGAGCGCGGTGTCGCCTGGGTCGGTATAACGGCAAGTTGCGGCGTCTTCTGCACAAGAATGTTGTGAAAGAACACCCGTCCCTGCGCGGGGCTGATCATGCCCATGTTTTGGCGTTGCAGATGTGCGCTGCGAGCGACGGCCAAGCCCACCTCGCTCCACGGCCCCCAGTTGATGCTCTGGCCCGCCAAGCCCTGCGCCCGCCGGGCCAGCAGCAGGCCATCGAGGAAGCCGTTCGCTGCCGCATAGTTGCTCTGGCCAGACGCGCCGAGCAGTGCCGTGGTTGATGAAAAGCCAACGAAAAAATCGAGTTCGCAGCCGACCGTTAGGCGGTGCAGATGCCACGCGCCGTCGGCCTTGGGGCGCATGACTTCCGCGAGGCGCGTGGCGTTCTGGGCGGCAAGCATGCCATCGTCAAGCACGCCCGCCGCATGGACGATGCCGCGCAGCGGGCCAAGGGCAGCGCAGCGATCCAACAGGTGCTGCACGGCATCCCCCTCACCCACATCGGCCCCGACCACCGCCACCGTCGCGCCTGCCGCTTCCAGTTCGGCCACGGCTTGCTGCTGCGCTGCACTCAGTTCCGTGCGACGGCTGCTCAACACCAGGCGGCGCGCCCCATCGGCCACCAACTGCTGCGCCGTCTGCAAGCCCAACGCCCCCACGCCGCCCGTGATCAGGTAGCTTGCTTGCGGATCAAGGCGTAACGGTGCGGATGGCGCAAACGTGATGACCAGTTTGCCAACGTGTCCTCCCTGCTGCATCATCCGCAACGCAGGCAGCACCGCATCGGCGGAGTAGCAAACATGGGGTAGTGAACGCAAACGTCCCGCCGCAACATGGCCCAAGAGTTCCTGCCAGAGCCGTGGGCCAAGCGCAGCATCAGACGCCAAGACCTCCAACAGATCGAAGGGGAAGTAGCCCGCATCAGGACGGCGCTCGGCGGCCTCGGCAAGACTCCAGATCTCGCGCTTGCCAATTTCAACAAAGCGCCCACCGTGGCGCAATGCCGCAAAACTGGCTGCGATAAACTCGCCATTCAGACTATTCAGCACCACATCCACGCCCTGCCCGCCAGTCGCATCCAGGATTTCCTGGGCAAAGTCGAGCGTGCGCGAGTGGAAGCAGTGCTGCACCCCTTGCTGTCGCAAGAGCGGCCACTTATTAGGACTCGCCGTGGCAAAAACCGTCGCGCCGCGCATCTGGGCGATCTGCACGGCGGCCTGGCCCACGCCACCCGCCGCCGCGTGGATCAGCACGCGCTCGCCCGGTTGCAGGCTGGCAAGTTCAACCAAGCCATACCACACAGTCAGAAAGGTGATCGGCAGGGTCGCCGCGTCCGCAAGTGCCATCCCCGCCGGCACATGGGCCAGCCGATTGGCTGGCATGAGTGTCTGGGTCGCCAGCGTTCCCATCAGGCCACCGATGCCCATCACACGGTCGCCCACCGCGTAGCCATCCACCCCCGCGCCCACCGCCGCCACGATCCCAGCCGCCTCTAGGCCCAATCCAACATCCTGAGCGCGCTGAATGCCCAAGACCTGGGCGTAGTGTTCTTGCAACAGCCCGAGACAGTTGAGCAGATCGCGCAGGTTGAGGCCCACCGCCGCCACGTCAACCAGCACCTCACCCGCACCAGGGATTGGCGTTGCCAACGGCACATAACGCAGCGCATCGAGTGCGCCGTAGCGTTCGAGTTGCAAACGTTGCGCTGCATGCGGCGCATAGCCGGGCGTCGCGGGCCACGGGGCCACGGTTGCCCCCCAGCGCAACATGCCGCGCCACGCCACCTGGAGCGTCGAAGAGGCATGCTGCACCTCGGCAAGCAACGTCTCTACCTGCCCATCCAGACCATCCGCAGGATCAAGATCAAGCAGACGACACGCCAGTTGCGGCTCTTCCAGCGCCAACGTGCGTCCAAAGGCCCAGAGGCTTGCCCCCAGCGCCATGCCTTCAAGCGAGACCACCGCCTCCTCGCCAACCCGCTGCGCCCCCGCCGTCACCACCCAGAGGCGCACAGGGGTCGTGATGCTCGCGAGGGCTTGGCTCAGGTGCAGCAATGCGGTGCAGGCGGCCAGGGCGGCGGCGGGGGTTGCGGCTATCGGATTTTCGGCTATCGAAGGATGGCCCTCACCCCCCGGCCCCCCTTCGGCAAGCGGTTCCTGAGCTTGTCGAAGGACAGGGCGACGCCTCGCCCACGTAGTGGGCGAGGGGGGGAAGGCGGCGGGGGGTGCGGCTATCGGATTTTCGGCTATCGAA
>RSAS01000750.1 GCA_003934145.1 Candidatus Viridilinea halotolerans
GCGGGCGGGACGCCCGCGCTCCCAGGCCCGTGCATGCATAAACCAGCAGTATCCCGAAAGCACCCCCGTACCCCCTTCGGCAAGCTCAGGAACCATTTGCCGAAGGGGGCACGGGGGTGAGGGCCACCCGTCGCCTCCCAAGAGCCTATCCGTAGTTTGCGTAGGGGCGTAGCAGCGGCCCCCAAGAGAACCATGCCCGCATTCGCAATAGCGCAAAAGTCATTGGCCAGCGTTGCCACGCAGAGCAAAAGTGTGATACGATCGCATATAGGCAATGCCTTTGTTGAAGCGCCTACGCCAGAAACATTGCGCCCTTGCGTCAAAAAACTCGTTCTCAAGGAGCTAACCAAGCCATGACCAATTTCGATAAACCCGCCGACGACGAACTGCGCGAGCAGCTTACGCCCCTGCAATACAAAGTAACCCAGTGCGATGCGACGGAGCCGCCCTTTAAGAATGCCTACTGGGACAACAAAGAACCCGGTATCTACGTGGATGTCGTTTCGGGCGAGCCGCTCTTCAGTTCGCTCGATAAGTTCGATTCGGGCACCGGCTGGCCCAGTTTCACCCGTCCGATCCAGCCTGCCAACATCGTCACCCGTACCGACACTAAGCTCTGGATGCAGCGCACCGAAGTCCGCTCGCGCCAAAGCGATTCCCATTTGGGCCATGTCTTCGATGATGGCCCCACGCCAACCGGCTTGCGCTACTGTATGAACTCCGCCTCGCTGCGTTTCATCCCCGCTGCACGGTTGATCGAAGAGGGCTATGGCGAATTTGCCCATTTGTTTGAGTAAGTGACGCGGTGTTTTGGCGGTGTAGCCGCCAAAACGGAACACAAGGAGTTTTTGGGGGCGGCATAGCCGCCCCCAAACCCCCACCACCCGTCAGGGCCTTACCTACCCCGGAGGCCGATCGGTCTCTTCCAGCGGCACGAGCCGCTCGCGTAGCGCTAACAGCGCCGCCTGGGTGCGGTCTTGCAGGTGTAGCTTCGAGAGAATGTTGGAGACGTGGGTCTTGACGGTGCGCTCGCCGATGATCAGGTGTTCCGCGATTTCGGCGTTGCTCATGCCCCGTGCGATGCAACTCAACACCTCGCGCTCGCGTTCGGTTAGGAGATCGAGCGGCGAGCTACGGGCGTTGGTCAGTTCTTGCATCAGACGCGCCGCCACACTCGGATGCAGCGTCGCCTCGCCGCGTTGCGCTGCTTTGATCGCCCGCACTAAATCGTCCGGCCCGACATCCTTCAACAAATAAGAGAGCGCCCCCGCTTTGATCGCCGGGAAGATACGCTCGTCTTCGCTGTAACTGGTCAGGACTATCACCTGGGTGCTGGGCGAGACTGCCTTCAAACGGCGGGTCGCTTCGATGCCGTCCATTTCGGGCATCACCAGATCCATCAGCACCACATCGGGCAACAACTTGGCGGCCAGCGCCACCCCCTCCGCGCCGCCACTTGCCTCGGCGATCACCTCAATCTCTGCGTAGGTCGCCAGGTACGCTCCCAAGCCACGGCGCACGATGGCGTGGTCGTCAACGAGCATGATGCGAATGTTTTCGTTGGACATGCTTGATTCCTTGTTTCTTGTGCGCTTTTGGCGGCTGCGCCGCCAAAAGCGCACAAAAGGAGTTTTGCGGGGGCCATGCCCCCGCGCCCCCGCCCGGCAGGGGGATTTTTTGGGGGCCAGGCCCCCAACCCCCCGCCGAGGGGCGGTTGCGCCGCCCCCGCGCCCCCGCCCGACAGGGGGATTTTTTGGGGGCCAGGCCCCCAACCCCCCGCCGAGGGGCGGTTGCGCCGCCCCCGCGCCCCCGCCCGACAGGGGGATTTTTTGGGGGCCAGGCCCCCAATACGTTTCAAATAAGACCTCACAGGTCTGCCCTGCCGCATTGGGATGCCTTCATTAAAGACCTGTGAGGTCTAAGCTCGTCCTTATTTGAAAGGTATTCAGGCCCCCAACCCCCCGCCGAGGGGCGGCGAAGCCCCCTGCCGGCTATCGGCTATCGGCTATCGGCTATCGGCAACGCCACCACAATCTTTGTTCCCGCGCCAGGGGCGCTGGTTAGGGTGAAGGTGCCGCCGAGCGCGCTGGCGCGTTCACTCATGCTTTGCAAACCAAAAGCGCGCGGGTCGCGGCGCACTTGCGGTGCAAAACCGCGCCCTTCGTCGCACACCTCTAGGGTCACTCCCGTCTCATGGTAGTGCAAAGTGACCATCGCCGCCCGCACGCCGCTGTGGCGCGAGATGTTGGCCAGGGCCTCTTGCACGATGCGGAAGAGCGCCTGTTCATGTTCCAACGGAATGTGCCGTTCGCCAACAATCTTAAGACCGATCATGAGCCCCTGTCTTTCGCCCAGGGCTGCCGTTAAGTCGCGCAGCGCCGGGGCCAAGCCGCGCCCATCCAGCACGGCAGGGCGCAGGGCAAAGATAAGGTTGCGCGTCTCCTCCAAGGCGCGCCGCGCCGATTCTTCGATCTCCTGTAGGCGCGTTGCCGTAACTATAGGCTGGTTCGCTAAGGTGCGCTGCGCGGCAGCCGCGAGCAGCGTCAGGCTGAAGAGTTCCTGGCTTACGCTATCGTGTAGCTCGCGCGCTAAACGGTTGCGTTCCTCCACGGCAGCGAGCAGGGCGGCTTGCTCGGCGAGTTGCGCATTACGTTCCGCCAGCATACGCAGCGAACGCAGATTCGTCGAGAGTTGATCGGCCATGGCGTTGAACTGCCGCCCCAACTGGCCCAACTCGTCATTCGAGGGATCTTCAATGCGTTTACTCAGATCGCCGTCGGAGAGATCAATACTGGCTTCGGTCAGGCGGGCAATGCGCCGCGCAAAACCACGCCCCACCAGCCAAGAGTAGATCAGCGCCATGCCCGTACTGACGATCAGCCAAGGAATGGCAAAACTGATCACAAACGGCGTCAAGGCACCCAGAAAGACGTCAAGTTGCGGAAAATCGAGCAGTCGCAGGTAGAGCACGCCGGCCAGTTCGCCGTTGGCATCAAAGACGGGCGCAACGCCAATCGGGTGGTGGTCGGGCTGACTCCATGCTCCCAACTGGCTCGGATCGCGCTCCCCCGCTAGTACCAAAGCTACCAACGCACCCACCGGCTCCGGTTCCAATGCGGCCAGCGGCTGCGCCTTGGGCAGATCGAGCGGGCGCGTCGAATGGATCACTCGTCCCTCACGATCCAGCAGCACAATCAGCAAATCGTCTTGCAACTCCACCGTCGTGTCGCCTTCGCGTTCTGGGATACTATGCGAGCTCGAGAGACGGTGCAGACGATCTATGAGTTGTTCGATATTGCCCTGCGGCGCGGCCAGTTCATCCTCGACCAGCCCCGCCAGATCACGCGCCGACTCGGCGGTGGCCGTCGGCAAGAGCGGCGCATTCAAAATGAAGATCAGGCCACCTAAAAAGATCGCCGCCATCGTCAGTACCAGCAGCAGCGATACGACCATGAAGGCCGCAGTGAGCTTCCAGCGGATGCTTGCAAAACGCTGCAAGAATTTCATGGAATCACCACGGGCGCTGCCGTCAGTACCCAGTCGCGATAGATTCGCTCTAGGGAACAGTTGCATGCGGTCTCGGCGCTGCGCAGTAGATCCGGCCCGGCAATCTCACGGTAGCGCGCCGTCGCATAGAATTCTTGCAAAAAACGGCTAAAGGCTGCTTCACCAATTTCGGCGCGCAATGCATGGAAGAAGAGCGCCGCCTTGCCATACACAATCGGCACATAGATGCCACGCAGACCCGACGGC
>RSAS01000006.1 GCA_003934145.1 Candidatus Viridilinea halotolerans
TTTCGACCGAAGAGAGACCCTTCGCTCCGCCTTCGGCTCCGCTCCTGAGAAACAAGCGGCGCAGGGACTCTCGCAGTGGCCACAAGCGATGCTTCGCTACGCTCAGCATGGCGGCGCTCCGTGAGCAACTGCGTTACTCCTCCGCCATGGCCGTGTCGCGCAGCGCCACCAGATCGCGCAACTGGTTGGTGTTCAATTCGGTGAGCCAGCCTTCGCCACTGCCTAGCACTTGCGCCGCAAGGGCGCGTTTGCTCTCGATCATGGCGTCAATCTGCTCTTCGAGTGTGCCGCCGCAGACGAATTTGTGAACCTGGACGCGTTGCGTCTGCCCAATGCGGAAGGCACGGTCGGTGGCTTGATCTTCGACCGCCGGATTCCACCAGCGGTCGAAGTGGAAGACATGGTTGGCGCGCGTCAGGTTCAGCCCTACGCCGCCCGCTTTCAGCGAAAGAATGAAGATGTTCGGGCCGTGGGGCGCTTGAAATTGGCGTACCATCACGTCACGCTGCTTCGCGGGCGTGGCGCCATGCAGAAAGAGAATGTCGTTGGCCAAACGTTCGCGTAGGTAGCTCTGCAAGAGCGTGCCCATTGCGCTGAATTGGGTAAAGATGAGCGCCCGGTCGCCTGCGGTCAGCAGCTCTTCCAACATCTCTTCCAGACGATTCAGTTTGCCCGAACGCCCGCTAACGGCTGAACCATCTTGCAAGAAGTTGGCCGGGTGGTTGCAGATCTGCTTAAGGCGGGTGAGCATGGCGAGAACGATACCGCGCCGTTTGATCTCATCGCCCAATTCGGTCGCCTCGTCCACCTTTTGTAGCGCCTCGCTCACCGTCGCTTGGTAGAGCGTCGCCTGCTCTTTGGTGAGCGGCACAAAGACCTTCATCTCGTGCTTGGGTGGCAGGTCGTTAATGATCGTGCTGTCGGTCTTGAGCCGCCGCAGCACGAAGGGTGCCGTCAGGCGGCGTAACCGCTCGGCGGCTTGGCTGTCGCCCGCCCGCTCGATGGGGCGCGCAAAGCTGCGTCGAAACTCGGTTTCGCCCCCCAGGTAGCCCGGGTTGAGGAAACTCATGATGCTCCAGAGTTCGGTCAGGCGATTCTCGACTGGCGTGCCGGTGAGTGCCACACGGTTCTCGGCATGCATCGCACGGGCGGCTTGGGCCTGGCGTGTCTCGCTATTTTTGATGTTCTGGGCCTCATCGAGCACGACCATGCGCCAGGTGATCGCCGCCAGATCCTCGCGGTCGCGAGCGAGCAGCGGGTAGCTACTGATCACCACATCGTAGAAGGGCAGCGCATCGGTCAAGGCCGCACCGCGCCGCCGCTCGGTGCCTTGGTGGACAAGGACGCGCAGCGTCGGCGCGAAGCGCGCCAATTCGCGCTGCCAGTTGCCCACCACCGACGTAGGGCTGATCAGCAGCGTGGGGCCAGCCTGGGGCCGCTGGGCGTAATCGTGCAGCAGCAGCGCAATCGTCTGCGGACTCTTGCCCAGGCCCATGTCATCGGCCAGACACGCGCCCAAACCGAGGCGCTGCATAAAACTGAGCCAAGCCAAACCGCGCTGCTGGTAGGGGCGCAATTGGCCGACAAAGGTGTCGGGTTGGGGAATAGGCTCAATCTGCTCGAAGGCGACGAGGTTGCGCAAGAGATTGCCCAAAGCGCCGTCGGCCTCGATGCCGGCGAAGGCCACGCCGTCGGGCAGGGTGGGCGTACTGCCCTCCAGCCCAATACGCAGCGCCTCAAAGAGCGGCATCTCGCCGCCGTGCTTAAAGAGCGCCAGGGCCCGTTGCATCTGTGCGGGATCAAGGGCGACCCACTGGCCGCGCACGCGCACCAGCGGCTGCTTGAGCGCCACCAGCCGTTCAAACTCAGCACGATCAATCGGCTCATCGCCGATGCTCATCTCCCAATCAAAACGCACCAGATCGTGAAAACTGATGCGCCCCTCGCTATCCTTCCCCTTGCCCTTTTGCTTCTTCTTCACCCCGGCCTGCATACGCGCCCGCAGTTGTCCCGCATTGCCCCACCAAGCCGGCACCAGCACGCCAAAACCGCTCTGCTCCAATAGCGGGGCCACCTCTTTGAGGAAATGAAAAGCCTCAGTGCTATCGAGCGTCGCCTGTTCGGGCGCTTGGCTATGCAGGCTACGCTCAATCGGCGGGCAAAGGCGCGAAGCAAAACCCAAACCGCGCAACAGGCGCTCTTGCGGATGGGCAAAGCGGCGGTCGAGGTAGCTAAAAAACTGCCCGCGCTCGCGCCAGAGCTGCGCCGCCGGCACCAACAGACTCGGATCGTCGTGGGCTTGCAAAAGATAGCTCAACTGCCACGGCTGCTG
The DNA here is from genome assembly GCA_003934145.1 of Candidatus Viridilinea halotolerans. Classification (GTDB taxonomy): domain Bacteria; phylum Chloroflexota; class Chloroflexia; order Chloroflexales; family Chloroflexaceae; genus Viridilinea; species Viridilinea halotolerans. The sequence goes on from RSAS01000006.1 coordinate 2,333, forward strand.
CTCCTCCTCAGGCGCTTCAAGGCGGAAGGTAATGCGAAAATGCTCATCACCGGCCACATGCTCCTGCCCGGCCCACGTCTGCCAAGCCTGAAAGAGCTCCTCGGCGGGCCGCCCCTCCAGCGCCAGGTTCGGCTCCGGGCCAAAGAGCGCCGCGAGCCAACGTGCCCCCGGTGTTGCCTTCGGCTGTTGCCAGCGCACCAAACGCTCGGCCAGGGCTGGATCAGCCTCCGCAAAGGTACGCACCAACGCATGGGTAGCAGCGGCCAAAAAAGCATCAAGCAACGCCCGTGGCAACGGGGCCGCCTCAAGACTCGGCGTCACTGCCCGGCAGAGCGGCGGCATATTGCGCGCCAACAGGCCAAGCTTCTGCGCCAACGCGGGGGTCGGGCGGGGCTGCCACGCGGCCACGAACGCCCGGCCCTCGCGCCGCAGTGTCGGAATGTAGGCTTGGCCTGCGACCAATTCCAGGCTCAGCAGGGCCGCGAGGTGCCAAGCGTGCAGATCGCTGCCCACATCATGCTGGCCACGCAGCGCCAAGAGCAGCGCCATAGCTTCGGGCGCGGCAAGCAGCAACCCGTGGACGCGCCACGGGGCCAACTTCACCTCACCGGCGGGCAGTTCAGCCCCGGCCTCGCGCTGCTCACGCAGCGGCAGCGGCAGGCCATCTGCCGTAGGCAACCAGATCACCTGCGTAGTTGTCGCCAAAGCAGGGGCTTCAAGGCCCAACGCCGCCACCCGTCCCTGCAGGTCTTCAGGCGTCAGTTGGGCCGGATGGAGCGGCAACTTCGCCTGCCCCGCCCGCCGCCCCGTGCGCAGCGGGGCCTCGCCCCACAGGAAAAAACGAGAGTCTGCGGGCAACCAAGCCCCATGGAGCACAGCAAGCATACGTGAGTACCTTTTTCTTTGGTTGCGTTGTGGCGACGTAGCCACAACGCAACCAAAGAAGGTTTTCGGGGCGAAGCCCCCGACGCATGACGTTACGCCTTGCGGCGGGGGTTCGGGGGAGGCGAAGCCTCCCCCGAAGAACTTTGTTTCTTTCGTTTGGAAGGGTGCGCGAGGGAACTTGGTTCCCTCGCATGCTCCCGCCGTCCGGCGGGGCGTGGGGCGCAGCCCATAGGCATGAACGTAAGCCTCTGGCGGGCATGCCGGCGGGGGTTCGGGCTTGCCCTGAGCCTAGTCGAAGGGGCATGGCCCCCGAAAAATTTCCCATGCTCCCGCCGTCCGGCGGGGCGTGGGGCGCAGCCCATAGGCATGAACGTAAGCCTCTGGCGGGCATGCCGGCGGGGGGTCGGGCTTGCCCTGAGCCTAGTCGAAGGGGCATGGCCCCCGAAAAATTTCCCATGCTCCCGCCGTCCGGCGGGGCATGGGGCGCAGCCCATAGGCATGAACGTAAGCCTCTGGCGGGCATGCCGGCGGGGG
>RSAS01000552.1:0-1259 GCA_003934145.1 Candidatus Viridilinea halotolerans
CCTGTGAGGTCTTATTTGAAACGTATTGGGGCATGGCCCCCAAAGAATCCCCCGTCCGGCGGGGGCTTGGGGGCATGGCCCCCAAAAAACCACCCGTCCGGCGGGGCATGGCCCGCAAGCAATCCCTAACCTTATGAGTCAACTCTTTTTCCTGATCGGTTTTGTCCTCTTCAGTTCAGCGATCTGTTCGGGGGTAGAGGCGGCACTCTTTTCGACCAGCATGGTACGCGTGCGTCAATTGGCGGAAAAGGGTGGCGGCAGCGCTGTGACGTTGTTGCGCATCCGTGAGGCGATGGGCAGGCCGATTAGTACGATTGTGGTACTCAATAATGTGGCCAACATTGGCGGGAGTATCCTGATTGGCGATCTGGCCACCAACGTGTTTGGGAGTGTCTGGATTGGAGCTTTTTCGGCAGGGCTAACGCTCTCGGTGATTATTTTTGCCGAGATTATTCCCAAAAATTTGGGCGAGCGTTACGCCGAGCGGATTGCACTTGTGGCGGCAAGACCACTGATGGCGCTTACCATCCTGTTCACGCCGGTCGTTTGGCTGATCGAGCGCCTCGTTGCGCCGATCATCGGCACACGCAAGCTGCCAACGACCAACGAGGCCGAGATTCGCCTCTTGGCCCGCATTGGGCAGCAGGAGGGGATTATCGAGCGCGATGAGTCGGAGATGATCGAACGTGTCTTTCGCCTCAACGATACCGTAGCCAGCGCGATAATGACGCCACGGGTGAGCATGACCTGCCTCCACGGTGATGCGACGCTGGCCGAAGTGCATGAGCAGGTGCTCACCTCTGAACATTCGCGGATGGTGGTGATTGGCGAATCGATGGACGAAGTGCGCGGGATTGTGCTGCGTCAAGAGATCCTGGCGGCGCTGCTCAAGGGGCGTGGCAGCGAATCGATCACAGCAATTATGCGCCCACCCAACCTCGTACCGGCGAGCGTGCGCGCCGACCGCCTCCTGGAGGTTTTTCGCCAATCACGGCAACACCTCGCCGTCGTCATTGACGAATATGGCGGCGTCGCGGGTGTCGTCACCCTGGAAGATGTACTCGAGGTGCTGACCGGCGAGATTGTAGACGAAACCGACCGCGTGGCCGACCTGCAAGCCGAAGCGCGCATGAAGAACCGACGGCGCTTTGAGCCTCCTAATATGCTATAATCGGCCCTTACGACGTTGCGCCTTTTGCCTCGCTACGCCTTCCGGCGGGGCTTGGGGGCATGGCCCCCCAAAAAACCACCCGTGCGGC
>RSAS01000552.1:1359-3751 GCA_003934145.1 Candidatus Viridilinea halotolerans
GGGGGCTTGGGGGCATGGCCCCCCAAAAAACCACCCGTGCGGCGGGGGCTTGGGGGCATGGCCCCCCAAAAAACCACCCGTGCGGCGGGGGCTTGGGGCGGCAGCCCTAAAGGGGGCGACGCAGCCGCTAACGTGCAACACAAAAAAAGCTAACCCAAGGAACAAAGCTGATGAAGCTCACCTGCCTACAAGACAATCTCAAGCGCGGGCTGGCAACGGTAAGCCACGCGGTTGCGGGAAAGAGTACGTTGCCGGTGCTCGCAAATGTGCTGCTGGCCTCTGATGGCGGGCGGCTGAAGTTGGCGGCTACCAATCTGGAGGTGGGCATCACCCATTGGATTGGAGCGCAGATCGAGGAGGAGGGGTCGATTACCGTTCCGGCGAAGCTCTTTACCGATGTGGTCGGGAGTTTGCCCAACGACCGGGTGACGCTGACGCTCGATGCGCGTACCCAGACGTTGAAAGTTGAGTGCGGGAGATTTACGAATAACATTAAGGGGATTGAGGCCGAGGAGTTTCCGACGATCCCGACAATTAGCGACCAGAGTCCGGCGGCAAACTTGCCTCCCGATGTGCTGCGCGAAGCGATTGACCAAGTGGTTTTTGCGGCGGCGAGCGACGATTCACGCCCGGTACTGGCGGGTGTCCTTGTGCGCCTCAACGACAATCGCCTCTTCATGGCCGCCGCCGATGGCTTTCGCTTGGCAACCCGCACGGTCACGCTGCCGGAGCCGCTGGAGCGCCAGTTAGAGTTTATCGTGCCCGCACGTACGCTGGCCGAGTTGAGCCGTATCGCTGGTGAGACGCAGGGGATGCTTGGCCTCACGGTGGCCTCCGGCGGCAGCCAAGTGCTCTTCCATACCGAGAATACCGAACTGGTCTCGCGTCTGATTGATGGCCGCTTCCCTGATGTGGAGCGTATTATTCCCCAGCAGTACCTGACCCGCACGGTGCTTGATACCGCCGAGTTGAACAAGGCGGTGAAATTGGCCTCCTATTTCGCCTCATCAAGCCAGAATGTGGTCAAGTTGACGATGGAGCCAGGCGGCGAACTTGGGCCAGGGCGGCTGATTATTAGCGCCAATGCCGCTGAGGTTGGCGACAACACGGGTGAGCTTGATTGCATGATCAATGGTGAGGGGGGGCAGATCGCGCTCAACGTGAAGTACCTCGCCGAACTGTTGAGTGCCATTAAGAGTGCTCAGATCGCGATTGAGACCCAAACGGCGCAAAGCCCAGGGGTCTTTCGACCCGTCGGCAGTGAGGGCTACATCCATATCATTATGCCCATGAGCATTCGGTGAGAAGGGATATATGATTTTTGAGACAGGACAGCCGGGCCGTAAGGCAGATGCTGCGCATGCGCACGTCATTGACGTAGATGAACGCAGTTTCCAGACAGCGGTGATGGAACGTTCGCAGGAAGTGCCGGTGGTGATTGACTTTTGGGCGTCTTGGTGTGCGCCGTGCCGTCAATTGGGGCCGACGCTGGAGCGTTTGGCGCAAGAGGCGCAGGGCGCTTGGGTTTTGGCTAAGATCGATACGGATCAGAACCAGCGTTTGGCGCAGATGTTTCGCGTCCAGGGCATCCCGGCGGTCATGGCCGTCTACCAGGGCAAGGTGGTCGAGCAGTTTACCGGGGCATTGCCAGAATCGCAGGTTCGTGCGTGGTTGAAGCGCTTTTTGCCCGAAAAGGGTGGCTCGCTGGTTGACGCAGCGCGTGAGCTAGAAGCGCATGATCCCGAGGCGGCGATTAGTCGCTACCGGCTCTTGTTGGGCGACGAGCCCAACCATGCCGAGGCGCTCTTGCGCCTAGGGCGGCTCCTGTTGCTGCAAGGCAACCCCGAGGGTGTCGAGACGCTGCGCCAAGTTCCCGGCGAATCGCCGCTCTTTGGGCGGGCGCAGGCGATGTTGCCTCTGCTCGATCTCTTCGCAACGGTCGAGGGAGAGGCCGCAGGCGAGAGTACGACTCGCTTTCAAGCGGCGGCCACCGCCGCCCGCGCCGCAGCCTACGAAGCAGCCCTAGAAAACCTCCTCGCCATTGTCGCCCGCGACCGCGCCTTCCGCGACGACGGCGCACGCGCAGCCTTCTTGGCGCTCTTGGCGGTACTCGGCGACGATCACCCGCTGGTACCGACCTACCGACGGCGCCTAGCTAGTGCGTTGTTTTAAGAACAGAGGAGCAGAGGAACAGAGGAACAGATATACGCCCTCCCACGGGGGCACGGGGGCATGACCCCCGAAGAATCCTTCCCACGGGGGCATGACCCCCGAAGAATCCTTCCCACGGGGGCATGAGGGCATGGCCCCCGAAGAATCTTTCCCACGGGGGCATGAGGGCATGGCCCCCGAAGAATCCTTCCCACGGGGGCATGAGGGCATGGCCCCCGAA
>RSAS01000415.1 GCA_003934145.1 Candidatus Viridilinea halotolerans
TGGCCCCCGAAAAATTTCCCCTTCCGGCGGGGTTTAAGGGGCCGCAGGCCCCTTCCGTTCATGCGCATGGGGAACACAGCTCCCTCTTACTAGGAGGATAGAGTCTATGACTACAGTCAACGGCGCTTCGCTGATGCAACTGCTTAGCACGATCCAAGATCGTGAGCAGTTCCTGACGCTCAATTGGCGCGGCACCTTCGCGGATTATCTCGATCTCGTTGCTGCCGATCCCAAAGTGACGCGCAATGCCTTTCAGCGCATCTACGATATGATTATGTCCTTTGGCACGGAGGAGTTTATTGATGCGAAAAAGCGGCTTATCCGCTATCGCTTCTTCTCCGATGAGACGTTCGATGGCGATGATGCCATCTTTGGCCTCGAAATCCCGCTGATGCGTCTCGTCAATTTCTTCAAGGGTGCCGCAAAGGGCTACGGTACCGAAAAGCGTGTCCTGTTGCTCCACGGCCCGGTCGGCTCCTCGAAGTCTACGATTGTGCGCCGCCTCAAGAAGGGTCTGGAACACTACTCCAAGACGCCGGAGGGGGCACTCTATACCTATGCCTGGTATCTGGGTGAGATTGCCGACCACGCGAGTTTCGATTGGCGTCAGGTGCCGGAGGCGGATTGGGAGAAGTGCCCCATGCACGAGGAGCCGCTGCACTTGATTCCGCTTGAACACCGCGAACGCTTTTTGGCCCAAATGAACGAGGGCCGCCCCTCCGAAGAGCATGTGCGCATTGAGGGCGACCTCTGCCCGGTCTGCCGTTTCCACTTCCGTGAGTTGATGCGCCGCTACGATGGCGATTGGACGCGTGCGGTCAAGCATATCCGCGTCCGTCGTCTGCTCTTCAGTGAACAAGATCGCGTTGGTATCGGTACCTTCCAGCCTAAGGACGAGAAGAATCAGGATTCGACTGAACTGACTGGCGATATTAACTATCGCAAGATCGCTATCTATGGCTCTGATTCTGATCCAAGAGCTTTTAACTTTGATGGTGAATTCAATATTGCTAACCGTGGCATCATTGAGTTTGTCGAGATGCTTAAGCTTGATGTGGCCTTTCTCTACGATCTGCTCGGTGCTTCGCAGGAGCACCGCATCAAGTCGAAGAAGTTTGCGCAGACCGATATTGATGAGGTGATTCTTGGGCACACCAATGAACCAGAATATCGCCGCCTTGAGCATAATGAATTCATGGAGGCGCTCAAGGATCGCACGGTGCGTATTGACATTCCGTATGTCACCCGTCTGCGCGACGAGGAGCGCATCTACAACCGCGACTTTAATCGTAAGCGTGTACGGGTGCATATTGCCCCCCACACCCTTGAGGTGGCCGCGATGTGGGCCGTGCTGACGCGCCTCGAGGATCCGAAGAAGCCCAACCTGACGCTGCTACAGAAACTTAAGCTCTATAACGGCAAATCGCTCCCCGGCTTCACCGAGGACAACATCAAAGAGCTACGCAAAGAGGCGCTGCGCGAAGGCATGGAGGGTATCTCGGCGCGTTACATCCAGGATAAAATCTCCAATGCGCTGGTCACCAACCAGGAGGAGGGCTACATCAACCCCTTCATGGTGATCAACGAACTGGAGAGCGGCCTCAAGAACCATGCGCTGATTAGCTCCGAAGAGGATCGCAAACGCTACCGCGATCTGCTCGCCACCGTGCGCGAAGAGTATACCGAGATTGTCAAAAACGAGGTGCAGCGCGCCATCTCCGCCGACGAGGAGGCGATCAAGCGCCTCTGCGGGAACTACATTGACAACATCAAAGCCTACACGCAGCGCGAGAAGGTGCGCAACCGCTATACGGGCCAGTATGAGGAGCCGGACGAGCGGCTGATGCGTAGCATCGAGGAAAAGATCGACATTCCCGAAGCGCGCAAAGATGATTTCCGCCGCGAGATCATGAACTACATCGGCGCCCTGGCAGTTGAAGGCAAGACCTTCGACTACCGCACCAACGAGCGTTTGCACAAAGCCTTGGAGCTAAAACTCTTCGAGGATCAGAAGGATAGCATCAAGCTCACCTCGCTCGTCTCGCGGGTGATCGACAAAGACACCCAAGAGAAGATTGACGTAGTGAAGGCGCGCCTGATCCGTGATTTTGGCTACAACGAGCAATCGGCCACCGATGTGCTCAACTATGTGGCTTCGATCTTTGCGCGGGGCGATACCAAGGGCAACTACTAGGTTTTTTTGTGGCGTGTTGGCGGCTACGCCGCCAACACGCCACAAGATGAAGTTTTTTTGCGGGGGAGGCTGCGCCTCCCCCGCGCCCCCGCGCCGAAACGAAAAGGGTTGCTTGGGGGCTTCGCCCCCAAACCCCCATTGCGCGGGGGTGCGGCCCCCGCAGCATCACCCGCCCGGCGGGGGCGCGGGGGCACGGCACCCGCACACCTTACTTACTCATTACTGTGCAAGGGTGGCGCAAGCGCCACCCTTGCACAGAAAAAACTTATGTCAATGAAACGTGTTGACCGCGACCTCGGGCGTTTTCGCCAGATCGTGCGCGGTAAGATCAAAAAAGATCTGCGTAAATACATGTCGCAGGGCGAGATGATCGGGCGGCAAGGCAAACGCTATGTCTCGATTCCCGTGCCGCAGATCGATATTCCCCAATTCCGCTATGGGGCGAAACAGGGCGGCGGCGTCGGTCAGGGCGATGGCAATGTGGGCGATCCGCTTGCGCAGGGCGATGGCGAGCAGGGTCAGGGCCAAGCTGGCGCCGAGCCGGGGCAGCATACGCTTGAGGTGGACGTTGCGCTCGATGATCTGGCTGCCATTTTGGGCGAAGAGCTACAACTGCCCAATATTCAGCCCAAAGGCCGCAAGAATATCGTCAGCGAAAAGGATAAGTATAGCGGTATTCGTCGTACTGGCCCCGATTCGCTGCGCCACTTCAAACGTACCTACCGCGAAGCGCTGCGTCGCCAGATCTCTGCGGGCGACTACGACATGGCCGATCCGATTGTGGTGCCCATCCGCGACGATATGCGCTATCGCTCGTGGAAAGAGACCTTGATGCCCGAGAGCAATGCGGTGATCATCTATATGATGGATGTCTCTGGCTCAATGGGTAGCGAACAGAAAGAATTGGTGCGTATCACCGCTTTTTGGATCGAAACATGGCTGCGTTCGCAGTACAAAGAGATTGAGATGCGCTATATCGTTCATGATGCCGCAGCCAAAGAGGTAGACCAAGAGACCTTCTACCACATCCGCGAGGGTGGTGGTACCAAAATCTCGTCGGCCTACAAGCTCTGCAATCGGCTGATTGACGAGCGTTACCCCGCCGCTGAGTGGAATATCTACCCCTTCCATTTTTCGGATGGCGACAACTGGGGCGGCGGCGATACACGCGAGTGCGTCGAGATTCTTAAGCATGCCTTGCTGCCCAAAGCTAACCTTTTCTGTTACGGTCAAGTGCGTTCGCTCTACGGTTCTGGGCGTTTTGCCCACGACCTCGAAGAGTATCTCGGCAGTGACGAGCGCATTGTCGTCTCCGAGATCGCCGAGCGCGATGATGTGTACGATACGATTAAGGATTTTTTGGGTAAGGGTAAGTAGTAGTTTTTTGGGGGCCATGCCCCCACACCCCGCCCAAGGGTTTCTTTGGGGGCCATGCCCCAATACCTTTCAAATAAGGGAGAGCATAGACCTCACAGGTCTTTGCTGATGGCGTTCCAGTGCAGAAGAGCAGACCTGTGAGGTCTTACTTGAAACGTATTGGGCCATGCCCCC
>RSAS01000891.1 GCA_003934145.1 Candidatus Viridilinea halotolerans
GCCTCCCCGCCTCCCCGCCTCACCTACCCCTATGCTCACTTGGCTTACCTTTGGCCTGATTGGTGTCCTGTTACTCGCCGGCGTGGTGGCGCTGCTCTGGCGGCGCTTCTATCGCGACGATCCCGCTAATGCGGCGCGGCGCGTCTTTAAGAATAGTGCCGTGACGTTGGGCCTGCGCCTCGTGGTGCGCGGCCTGGATATGGTGGTCTTTTTTTTGCTGGCGGGCACGCTCAACGTGGCCCGTTTTGGCGATTACACCTTCGCGGCGCTCTTGGTGAGCCAGTATCTGGCGATCTTCACCGAGTTTGGTTTGGGGGTGCTGCTTACGCGTGAAGTGGCGCGCGATCCGACGGCGGCGCAACGTCTCTTTGGCGTAACGTTGGCGCTACGCCTGCTTTTGATTCTTGTGGGCGCACTGCCGCTGGCGTTGCTCGTGCTGGGCAGTTTTGTGCTCGTCGGCCAGCCGCTCTCGGCGGAGGGATCGGCTGCTATTCTGATCCTGATGCTCACCCTGGTGCCAGGTGCCTACGCGGGCGCGGTGACGGCGCTCTATCATGCCCATGAGCGCATGGAAGTGCCCGCGATGCTCGAACTGGTCTCGGCGGCGCTGAGCTTTCTGGCGCGCATTGCGGTGATCCTGCTTGCGCCAACCATCCTGGGCTTGGCCTGGTCGGCGGTGGCGGTGAGTACCGTGACGGCGACGATCTTCTTTTTCTTGCAGCGCCGCGACTTTTTTGCGCCGACGCTCGCTTGGGATGGCGCTGCCATGCGGGCAACGGTGCCGCTGGCGCTGCCGCTGATGCTCAACAATCTGCTGAGCGCCGTCTTTTTTCGCTTTGATGTCTTTATTGTGCGCGCCTTCACCGGCGACGCGGCGGAGGGGTTGGTGGGCCAGTACAACCTGACCTACACGATCCTGGGGATTGCGCTGATCGTTCCGCCCGCCGTCACTTTCGCCGTCTTTCCGCTCTTGGCGCGGCGCGCCGACGGCGACCGTGCGGCGTTTGCGGCGGCGCAGCAGCGCACGTTGCAGTTGTTGCTGATCGTGGCCTTCCCTTTGGCGATGGGCATTTCGCTCTTGGCCTATGATCTGGTGCGTTTTTTTACGCGCTCACAGTTTGCGGACTACCCGCATGCTGTCTGGGCGCTGGCGATTCTGGCCTGGTTCCTGCCGCTCTCGTTTGCCAACGGACTGCTGCAATATGCGCTGATTGCGCTGAACCAGCAGCGTGCGATTACGCGCGCCTTTCTGCTGGGGGCGGGCTTTAATTTGCTGGCGAATTTTATCGCAATCCCGTTCGCCTCAGTGCTGCTAGGGCGGGCCGACTGGGGGTTGTATGCCGCAGCGGGCATCACGATTCTTTCAGAACTAGTGCTCTACCTGGTTTTCCGCCCGCTCTTGCTGCGCGAAGGCTTGCCGCCCAAACTCCTCGCCCTGAGTTGGCGACCCGCGCTGGCCGCCTTGGTCATGGGGCTGCTGATGTGGAGTCTGCAAACGCTGATTGGCGGCTGGCCAGGGAGCCTTGTTGCGGCCCTCGTGTCACCCTTGGCCTACGCAGTCGCCTTGTGGGCGCTCGGTGGCATCGGAACGGGCGAGCGCAAGTTGGTGCTGAAGATCCTGGGGCGAAAGAATGAAGGGGAGGGCGGAGCCCTCCCCTAAAACCCCCGCCCACCATCCTGACGGCGGGTACGCAGGCACGGCGCTTCGGCACTAGTCTAACCCATCACGTATCACCCTGCCTGCGCACCGCACTAATCGCCTGCTCCAAGGTGGCATAGGTGCGCAGGCCCTCGAGATCGATGCCCACGCCGACGAGGCTCTCGGCCACTTCGGGCTGGATGCCGGTGATCAGCACCTGGGCACCAAGTAGACGCACGCCCAGCACAGCGCGGTGCAGAATCTCGGCGACGGCGAGATCCACCACCGGCACGCCCGTGATGTCAATGATCGCCACGCGGGCGCGCTGCTGCTCGACGCTCTCCAGCAACCCCGCCAGCACCTGCGTGGCGCGTACTTCATCCAGCGAGCCAATCAGCGGCATAATGATCGTCTGGCGATCAATCGGAATGCGCGGCATCACCATATTCAAAATAGTGCGCTGCGCCTGCTCGACCTCCGTTTGGAGCTTGAGACGGGCTTCGTCAATGTGCGCCCGCTCCTCTTCTAGTTCGTGGTTGCGCGCATCCAGCGCAGTAAAGAGCGCCCGCAGGCGGGCCGTCATTGCGCCAAAGCTGTTGGTCAACCGTCCGATCTCGTCTTGGCGTTCGCTGGCCAATTCGAGATTCAATTCGCCCGCACCTACCCGTGCTGCCGCCTGATCCAGATCGTTCAGCGGTTGCACAATCAGCGAGCGGATAGCGGTGATCATCACGGTGGTCGTAACCAGGGCCACCGCTACGAGAATGATCATATTCTGCTGCACAATGGCCAAACGCAACGCTTGGAAGAGGCTGGTAGAGAGCGCAATGCTATAGATAGGTGTGTCGGGAGCGCCGGGAATGAGGGGCGCATAGAGGACTTGGTAGCGCTCACCGCGCCCCTGGTGTGCCGTTGCGATCACATGCTCCTGTGTGGCTCGCTGCCAGACGGTAACATCGGGTGGCTCTAGCGCTCCCGCAGCCAAGCCCCCTGGCCGGCTACTCGCCAACGGCGTACCGTCGGCAGTATGCAAAAAGACCAACGGATTTTCGTCACGCTCAAAATTGATGCTGCGCAGCAAGCGGTCGTCCAGCAACTGGCCAACCACCAGCGCCCCTTTGATGCCGTCGCCATCGCGGAGCGGCACGGCGGCAAGCAGTAGCACCCCTTCGGGCACAAGATCCACCGCAGTCTGCTCAATGGTGAGCAACGCCCGTCGCAGTGCCGCTTGGGTCGCATCGGAGCTTGGCCCGGTATGCAAAAAGACCTGACCGGAAGAACCGGCCAACTTCATATGATCCAGTTGATAACGTACCTGCAACGCCAGCGCAAGGCGCTGAATGCGCTCGCGGTCGGTGGCACGCACGGCATCCAGCAGGCTGGGATCTTCGGCTAACGCGAGTGCGGTGAAGAGCAGGTGTTCCTGCTGGTTCTTGAGGCTCTGCGTAAAGAGTTGCTCTTCTTCACCCAGTTCAATCGCCGTAGCACGTTCTTCAAATTGCGTCAGGCCAAACAGCGAGGTGGCAATGCTGATCAGCAGCAAGAGCAGAAACATGCCCAAGACGAGGCCAAGCAGACGGAGGGCAATCGATCCGTTGGTTTTTGCTCTACTCATTGGGCACCATCCCGTTCTGCGTAAGCAAGAGCCGGGTCGCATCGCTCTGCAAGTAGCTCAGCAGCGGGTCGAGGGCGTCCCGTTGCGCCGAAGGGTAGGCCACCACCAGCCAGCGCGGCGGAATGGGGTAGTTCGGCTCGCGCGGATGGATGCCATCAACTGTGAGCACTTGGGCTTGCAGGCCGTTGAGCATAAAATCGCCATAGGAACCAAAGCCAATGCTACCAGGGGTACGCAGCACCGCCTCGCGCAGATCGGCGGCGCGCCCCAGCACAATCGCGGCAGACTGCCACGCTTCACGCCCAAAGATGCGCGTGCGCAGCAGATGAGTGGCCGCGTTGTCTTCATTGCGCGTCAAGACCACAATGGGCAAATTGGGGCCACCCACGGCGCTCCAGTTGGTGATGCGCCCAGTATAGATCGCCCTGATTTGGGCGACGGAGAGGTCGCTAAGCGGCAGATCGGCGTGCCGGATAAAGACGAGCGGATCCGCAGCGAGGCTGAGCAGCGTCAAACCAGGCCGCCCGGCACCCGCGTGATTTGCGGTAAGCAGCACCGCGAGGTCAAACTCGCCCGCCTGCGCCCCGCGCAGCGCCGGTTCACCCCCGCTACTCACAAGAAACTCAAGCAGCACGTCAGGATTGGCGCGCTGGAAGGGTATCAAAAGGGCGTCGAGAATCTCCAGCCCCCCACCAGAACCAGCCAGGGTAATCTTTGTGCTGGGGGCCACGAAGGCGGTGGGTGCAGGGCTTGCGCTGGGCGTGCTACATGCGACCAAGCTCAAGGCAGTGATGAGGGCAAAAACGGCAGCCAACGAACGCATGGCGATAGTCTCCTGTGGGCGACACCATACGCATAGTGTACCAGATCAGGCGCACAGCGTGAGAAGGGAGGGCAGGGGAACGCACAAACACCAGGTTCCCGTGCGCACTCTTCCAGCATCCCGCATACGGAATATGGTTATATTATGGAAATAAAACGCTTCTATACTAAGCTTATTGTAGTTTTTGGTGAGATAAGCCCCCATGGGTATTAGGGAAGCAGAAACTTTTAAGTACCCCAGCAGCCTGTCATGCTGAGCGCAGCGAAGCATCTCTTTTCGCCTGACGAGAGACCCTTCGCTGCGCTCAGGGTGACAGAATTTTTGTTTCTCACGGGGCCACTGGCCCGCGAGCCACTTGGTACTCAGGGTGACAGAATTTTTGTTTTTCACGGGCCACTGGCCCGCGGGCCATTTTGTACTCAGGGTGACAAAGCAACGGGGCAATCAACAAAATCCGCTTTCCTAAGAGGGGTTTCTTGACGCAAAGACGCAAAGGTGCAACGTTTTGGGCGTAGGTATGCCCAACCTTAGCGGCTTTGCGGCTTTGCGCGAGCTTATTTGAAACGTATTGGGCCATGCCCCCAAACCCCGCCCGACGGGGCGATTCTTCGGGGGCGAAGCCCCCAAGCCCCCGCCCGGCGGGGCGATTCTTCGAGGGCGAAGCCCCCGAAGCCCCCGCCGGAAGACGCACCCTTTCCCCAATGTGCGACACAGCCACCCCCGAACCCCCAAGGATCAACCTATGCCCAACCAGCCGCTGCACATAAAACGAGGCTTACTAACGCTCACCATCATGGTAAGTCTGCTCTGGAGTGGAAGTCTGCTTTGGCTTGGCGGCCACCCACCAGCGGTGCAGGCCCAAGATGCGGCCAGTTTGGCGCAACAAGTGGTTGAACTGACCAATATCGAGCGTGCGGCGCGTGGTTTATCGCCCCTAAAGCTACAGGGCAGCCTGCACGATGCGGCCATGTGGATTGTTCAAGACAGTGCAAGTAATAATTATTTTGGCCATACTGATAGCCTCGGCAGAGGTATTGATCAACGGTATACCGATTTTGGTTACACTAGCTATAATCTTATTAATGAAAATATACATGTTGGATCAAGTTCAATTGATGACATGTTCTCGAGTATTATAAATTATGACGATACGCGCAATAACATGTTTAGATCTGGCCATTGTGAAATGGGTGCCGGGTATAACTACAATGTTAATAGCACCTACCAGCACTACTGGTCGCAAGCGTTCGGTTGCCGCTCTGGCGTATATCCGCTCATCATCAATCTTGAAGCCGCAACAACCCACAATCCCGTTGTGGATCTTTACATCTACGGCACCGGTTGGGCACAGGAGATGCGCCTCAGTAATGATGGTGCCAATTGGAGCGCTTGGGAGAGCTACCGTTCAACCCGCACTTGGATGCTAGCGAGTGGAACAGGTTGGCGTGCTGTCTATGTACAGTTGCGCAATGGCACGACCATCCGCAGCGCGTGGGATACCATTCAGCTCACGAGCCCCCCCCCCTCCGCACCCACCGATCTGGTGGTAAGCAGCGTGGGTATTGGTAGCGTGAGCCTGACTTGGCAAGACAACGCCCACAATGAAGCGGGTTTTCGTATCTATAAATGGGGGTATGGTGCCGACGAATGGGAATTTTACCCGCTCGCTACCGTCGGTGCGAATGTCACCGCTTTTACCGAGTATGGCTTAGCGTGTGAAAGTGACTACTACTATCTCGTGGTTGCCTATAACAATGCTGGCGAGTCAGCACGAACGCCTTGGGTGCAGGCCACCACCCTTGGTTGTCCCCAAGCAACACTGACGCCTACGGCAACCCACACGCCCTTGCCCCTCCCCACCGCAACCCACACGCCCTTACCTGTAGCTACAGCAACCACCGTGGTTTTGCCCTCAGCGATCCCCACCGCCGCACGGGTCAACCCTGGCGTGTGGAACGTCTTTCTTCCGTTGGTGATCAAGTCGCTGCCGCCACCGCCAGCAACCCCTACGGCGACGAGCATGCCTTCTACGGTGACGCCAACGGTACCAAGTGGTACATTGCCCACCAATTGGTTAGCACGAGTCAACGCCTACCGCGCCATCGCTGGTGTTCCGCCTGTCACCGAGGATGCTACGCTCAACAATAACTGTTGGCAGCACGCTCGCTACATGGCGGAAAATCGTGATATTACCCATGATCAGAATCCGAGTCTGCCTTGGGCCTCGGCTGCGGGACAGATTTGTGCACAGAAGGGTAATGCTTGGATGGATCCTGGCGGTTCAAGGCAGCCATACCAAGCTATTGATGGGTGGATGACTTCGGTCGGGCATCGGCTCTGGTTGCTCTACCCAACCACGCCAACCTTTGGTTTTGGCTTCTACACCAATGGACAGTGGGGTGGTGCGGCACTTGATATCCTCTCACGCGCCAATATGGCAGCAGACGCGGCCTACACTGGATGGCCCATCCGCTACCCAGCGCCTAACCAGAGCCAAGTGCCGCCGATCAAGATGCCGATCACCCTGCAGTGGCCCTATTTTGATGAGGCACCGATCTTGACAGGGAGTCAACTACGGACTTCAGATGGTCGCTCTCTGCGTTATGGTGTTACCACAAACCTACCTGTAGGGCACAAAGGTATCGCCCTGACCCCCACGGACAATCTACCGGCTGGTGCGGTCATTGAAGTTGAGGTGGTTGGTTCCTACAAAGGACAACCCTTCCATTTCACCTGGAGCTTTGTCACAGCGCAAAGTAATACCATATTCCAAGCACAGGACGTGAATGCCGCGCAGTTTTATAGTGCGCCTCAATGGTCGCGGTAAGGGATGGTTTCAGAAAGGGGCTTCGCGCTTTACAAGCGTAGTGCCGACTTTAGTCGGCTGAGGTCTTCGGATGCGATGGGAAGCCGACTAAAGTCGGCACTACCTAATTGCGCAAACTGTAAAGCTCCTACGAACCATCCCTTAACGTCAAAAAGCCCGTTTTATACAAACACTATTGCCCCTAAGCCCACCTATAACCCAACCCCCCTATGCCCAACCTACCCCCCCACCAACTCACGCCCCTTCGCGTCGTCGTTCTGCTCTGCGCACTCTTGTTGCTTGGGCTGTCGCCAAACTCTATCTCAGCGACGACGCCCGACCCGGCGACGCTCACCCAGCAGGTGATAGAACTCACCAATGCCGAACGGTCCACCCTTGGCTTGCCGCCACTTAAGGGGCAAGTCAACCTACAGGATGCGGCAATGTGGATTACCGCAGATAACGCTGCCCATAACACCCTCAGCCATATTGATAGCTTGGGGCGGCGCATTACTCAGCGGTACCCTGATTTTGGCTATACAAACTATAATTGGATTGGCGAGAATCTCACGATGGGTGCATCTACTGCAGAAGGTGCGCTCACCAGTTGGATCAACAGCCCCGGACACTACGAGACGATGCTGAAAGCCGATTTTTGCGAAATGGGCGCCGGCTACGCCTACAACGCCAATAGCGCCTACAAGCACTACTGGGCGCAGAGCTTTGGCTGTCGTTTTGGTGT
Organism: Candidatus Viridilinea halotolerans; assembly: GCA_003934145.1. Lineage (GTDB taxonomy): Bacteria > Chloroflexota > Chloroflexia > Chloroflexales > Chloroflexaceae > Viridilinea > Viridilinea halotolerans. The sequence continues at coordinate 7,626 of RSAS01000891.1, forward strand.
CCATCCGGTGGTGATCAACCGCGAAGCGGCTACTACGTCAACCACCACCGTGGCGCTCTACATTTACGGAACGGGATGGGCGCAGGAGGTGCGGCTCAGCAACGATGGCGTCAATTGGAGCGCCTGGGAACCCTACCAACCCGAGCGCAACTGGACGCTCGCGCCGGGCAGCGGCACACGCACGGTCTATGTGGAGCTACGCAACGGCTCAACGGTGCGTAGTGCCCAAGATAGCATTGATCTGCGCGATGCACCCTATCGCGTCTTTTTGCCGTTGGTGCAGAGGTAAGAGCAATAGAATGGGTGTGACCAAAAGATGTAGGAAGGGGGCGCGAGGGAACCAGGTTCCCTCGCGCCCCCTTCCGCTCTCACTCACCACTCGTCACCACAACCATTCCCAACGTCGCCCACTCGCTTTTGTTGTTCACTTGGTCAATGCTCTGGACGCGCACATAGTATTCACCAGGTTGCAGTTGCTCCGTCTTGACGAAGGGCTCGCTGGTGAACCATGTCGCGGTGCCAGCGGCATCAGGGCCGATGTAGACACGGTAGCCATGCGTACCGGAAAGGGGGTCGCTCACAGGCTGCCAAGCGACGACGACGCTGCTGGGGATAACCTCAATATCGGCGATGGGTGCCGGAATTGGCGGCGGGGTCACGTCATAGCCCAGCGGCCCAAAGCTAGCTAGGCTCTGGCGGCCATCCGGCCCCCAGACGCGCACATAGAAGGTGTGCATGCCCTCACCGGCATCGGCCAACTCGGCGTAGCCATCAAAAGCACCGGGGAACTGTGGCGCATTGGTGGCGGGTTCAACATTCCAGGCTTGGCTCAAGCCCCCTCCCGACCATTCGCTTGTGAATTCAATGCGCTGACTGGTGTTGTACCACGTTCCAGGCTGCGCTTCGCTGCTGAAGTGAATCTCGGGATCGCGCAGCGAGGAAGCGACAAGAATCCGTCCGCCGTGCTGGTTGCAGCCACCGACCTCCGGGAGATCGTAGCCTTCAGCGAAACGTAACGCAACCGACTGCCGCCCGCTCCAGCCATCGCTGTTGGCCGTATAGGCCGTGAAATGGAGGTGGGGAACACCAGGCGAGCCACGGTCGCCCGCGTAGCCCAACACCTGACCCGCCTCGAAATAGGCACCGCGCTGCGTCGTCACCGCCCGCGAAAGGTGGGTATACATGGTGAAGAGGCGATTGCCGTGGCTGAGAATGAGCGTGCCACTGCTCAATTGCCAATGCCAGACCCTACCGCCCAGGGCGGCACGAATGGGCGCATTGTAGGTTGGGCCATCCACCTGGGCGAGATCGAGCGAATAGCGATCCCAGGCATTGTGGGTTCCACAGGCGTAGCCCTGGATAATGCGCCAACGCTCACCGGGTACGGTGGGCAGAATAAATGTGGTGGTTGCCGTCGCAGGCTGCGGGAAGAGCGCCGCACACAGCGCAACGACAAAGAGCAGGAGCCAAAAGACACCGAAGTTGCGGTAGCGTCGCACGGGGCTACCACTGGCTGATCGAGTCATACTGGGACTCATCACGATGAACACCTCCTTGGGTGATTTTTGGGGGGCTCAAAGCAGCCCCCCTGATCGTTCCTGGATCAGGTCGGCGCATACGGGGCGCACGACCGCAGGTGATCAGGGCCGCAAATGGCCCCGGAGTGTGCGGGCAAGTCAGGGACCGCAACACTACAGCAAAAGGTGACGGGTTCTAACCGCTCACAGAGTGGGTGTAAGGTAGCACATGCTGAGAGAAAGGTCAAATTTTCCTGAAAATGTACCTGTTCAAAAGCTGACAGAACACATGTGTGCTATAACGCTATTCCCCTCTGGCGGGGGGGTGGGGGAGGCGCAGCCGCCCTCAAAGAATTTTTTGTTCCGTTTTTGCGGCGAAGCCGCAAAAACAGAACAAAAAAAACAACTCCACGAACTCGTGCTACACAACCTGTACCCCCGATTCTGTTCGAGCCGCCATCTCTCTCTCCGCAAAGGCGGAGGCCCCTTGTAGCGCGCTACGGGTGTTACCCGCGCTGCCCTCGGGGCTGCGATGCGAGCGAACGGGGTGGTACAAACGTGAACGCCTTGCGGCCCCACTCCCACCGATGAGCCCGCCCCACGCACCTTGCTCCCCATCAGTCGGCGCAGTCGCCTGGCCGCCGACATCACTGCCGACGCCGGTGGTCTCTTACGCCACCCTTTCACCCCTTACCTGTGCCCTCACGGGCCATCGGCGGGTCTGCTCTCTGTTGCCGGCTTGCGTCGCGCGGGCGTTACCACTCGCGTGCCCCCGCTTACGGTTTCGCGGGGCGACCTTCCAACTTCACGTTGGGCGAGGAGTCGGGAAGTTCCTCTGGGATGCTCCCAGCGGCGGCTAGTTGTGTAGACTTATGCCTCAGTATACCATGGGGGCATTACCGCTGTTGTTCAAAGCCGTGTGACCGCTACCCCTTTGGGACTATCCATGGCGATTGCAAAGTTCTCCTGATTGTCCGCAGATTACGCGGATGAGGCGACTTTGGCGTAGCCACACACCCAACATGCGAAAAGGGTTCAGGGGGAACGATGTCCCCCCTGAACCCTAAACCCTGAACCCTATTCCCCCTCACACACTCTCGACCAGCAGCGGTGTACGACGTTGCTGGAAGCTGCGGCGGCGGTTGTTGGCGCGCCAGAGCAGGCGTTGGGTAATCTGGGCGTCGTAGGCGATTTGGGCGTTGCGTCGTGCGTCGGTAGGGACGAAGAGGCCGCGCCCATCCTGATCGAAGCTATTGGCGACGTAGGCGAGGATGTGTTCGCGCAACTCGGGGCGAAGCGCCATCCCGGCGGCAAGGAGTTGACGAGCCACTTCGGGCGAGGGGCCGAGGTCGCGCCGCCCGCGCCGCCCCAAGATCTCATCAAGACGCGCACTAGCCAATGCGGCATCGTGGCCAACGGAGGCTAACATGGTGCGCTGGAAACCCACCGGCGGTGGGGGGAGGCTGGGCAACGTGGCGCCAGCTTGCAACGATGGACTAAAGGCAATCTGACCAGTGTGGAGCAGCACTTCCTGTAACGAGTGCTGATCGGCCTGGGGCAGATGGAGGGTTGCGGTAATGAAGCAGTTGGGCGGCAGGATGGGCTGCTCGTGGGGTGCTTTGCCCGGCAGCGCCAAGCGACGCTCGCCATGCGGCCCTACCCACAGCAGACGATTGGCGTAGAGGTCGAGCTCCTCGACGCTCAGCCCCTTGAGCAGAATCATATAGAGCTTACCGGCACTCTCGGGCGCTGCGGCTTCGTGGAGCGTTTCGATGAAACGGCTCGCCCCAAAACGCTCGTGGATGTCACGGTAATAGGTACTCTGGCTGCTCCGCCGCGTCCAACTATCGGAACCAATGGTAACGAACTGCCCACTCTCGCTGCCCACAAGCGCAGCGGCGAGACCGGTAGCCAGCGCGGCCTTGCCCGCCCCTTCCAGCCCGGTTAGCACGACGAGCGGGTTGGTCTTGAGCGCAACATAGTAGGCCACAAGGAAGGTATGCGGGAAGAGGGTACCGAGGGTGGCACCCAGGTGAGCGACGAGTTGCTGCTCGCCGGCGGGAGCTTGGCGGGCGCGGTAGGCCGGCCCAGCGTAGGGCCGTAGTGAGGAAATGGGTGAAACCGACTTCCCCTGGCCTACATTGGCCCTGCCGCTGGCGCCGTTGCTAGCGGTGTGGAAGTTATACGCGATCATAAGCTCCTATCCAATACGTATGTCCGATTCGTCTCCGACGTTCAATTCATGGCTATTTCCGTCAACGTAGGCTTTATCACCAATCAGGCTTTTCGTCATGATGACCGATTGGATGCGTGCCCCGGTGTTGACGATCGAGTCCTTAACAATCGCATTGCGCACCAGTGCCCCGGTGGCAATCGAGACGTGGGGGCCAATCACCGAGCGTTCGACGATTACGTCGGGCGCAATGTTGACCGGCGGGATAATCACGGAGTTATCAGTCACGAAGGGACGGCTATGGCCGTGGTCGAGCAGGTAGCGATTGGTATCAAAGAGGGCTTCGATGGTGCCGCAGTCGCGCCACATCGACACCACCTCGGCACGGAAGAACTCTCCGCGTTCGATCATAACTTGGAGCGCATCTGCGAGGTAGTATTCTCCTTTGAGCTGGATGCCACGCTCCATAATTGTTGCAATAGCGTCCATTAAGCGGCGCGCTTCCGGTACATAGTAGAAGCCCACCACCGCGAGGTTTGAGACGGCATCGGTTGGTTTTTCGACGAGGCGCGTGATTCGACCATCTTCAACCACCGCGACACCGAAACGCCGGGGGTCGTCAACCTCCTTGCAGTAGATCACCCCTTCATTGGGCTGTTCCACCAACTGCTGCTTATCAATGGCGACGAGGCCATCGCCAAAGACAACGAGCAGCGGGCCGCTCACGTCTTGGGCGAGGTAGACCGCATCGGCCTGACCGCGCATCTCGTGCTGGACGAGGAAACGCAGTTGGAGTTGACCGTATTGGTCACGGACGAAGGTCTCGATCTGATGGCCCAAATAGCCAGTCACACAGATCAGTTCATCGATCGTCAGTTCCAGTAGATCATCAATAATATGGGCCAGCACGGGTTTACCAGCAACGTTCACCAGCGGCTTGGGCTTACTAAAGGTGTGCGGGCGGAGGCGGGTGCCGAGACCTGCCGTGAGGATCATCACACGCATAGTCTCAATTCCTCGTGGCACACGTGCCGCTGCAACAGCCACCGCCACAACCGCCACCGAGGGCTGGCGGCGCAGCCTCTGTAACACGCGCACTTCCGCCATCACGGGAATGTGAGGCGAAGACCGACAGGCGACGTTGCACTTGGCTCGCCCCACACTGCGGACAGACCACACCACTATCGTCCTGATCCATGCGGCGCAGGGCATCAAAGTGGCTGTCACAAGCGAGACAGCCATACTCATACATCGGCATTATTGTACCTCTAGGCAGACTAAGTAGCGCAAGAGGGTTGCGCATACTGATTATACCATGCCACTTTGTGACATGGCTATCAAAAAAATGTACAAAGTGTACCATTTGTAGGTTGGATGGATTAGGGGATGCGCGGGAACATGGTTCCCGTGCGCACCCTTTCCGCACGAGGATGCGCTCACGGCGCAACAACAGCGCCACTTCAGGTGGAGCCGCTGGCGGCGGTGCAGGCGTAGCAGTGGGAACCCACGCGAATGGTGCGTTCCGCGAGATCTTCCGGTGTTACCTCGAAGATCGTCTGGGGCAGCGCCATAGCCAACATCTGATTGAAGTCGCAGTCGTAGAGCCGCCCATCCCAGCCCACCGAAAGGGTATTGCGGCACATCAACCCGGCAACGGTGCCCGGATTGAAGGCCTCCACCAAGAGTTGCATGTAGGCTGTGAGTTCTCCCTGCGCCACCAGTTGCGCCAAAAAACGGCTAATCGGCATGTTGGTGAGGGTGTAGAGCCGCGTAAAACTGATACCATAGCGCACCATTAATTCATGACGCCACTCGGCTTCGAGTTGCGCTTGGGGCGCGGGCAGGCTACCGCCCAACGGGTTGGTGATCAGATTGAGCGTCGGGCCAGCAGGCTGACCATAGCCCACCGCATTAAAACGCTGCAGGGCCGCCAATGACTCAGCAAAGACTCCCGCGCCACGCTGGGCATCGGTCGTCTCGAGTGCATAGTGGGGCAGCGAGGCGATTACCTCCACCTGCTGTTCGGCCAAGAATGCTGGCAAGTAGGCATAGTTGGGCAATCCGGTAATTGTCAAGTTGCAACGATCAATGACATGGCAGCCCAAAGCGCGGGCGCGCCGCACCAAGGTCGCAAACGCAGGATGCATCTCCGGCGCACCGCCGGTAATATCGAGCGTCGGAATGGCCGCATGTTCGATAAAACGCAAACAGGCATCCATAACATCGTCCGCCATCACTTCCGTGCGATCCGGGCCAGCATCCACATGGCAATGGAGGCAGGTCTGATTACAGCGCCGCCCCACATTGATCTGCAAGACTTCAATGCGTGGGGCGGCGCGCAACGGGCCAGCCCCCACCTCGGACAATTTGGCTGCAAAACGCGGAATCGGCACCTCGGCCAATTGGCGGCGCTGCACCGCCGCGTCAGCCAACGGATGGGCGCCGTGCGCTAGGGTCGGAATGAGACTAATTTTACGCATAGGTTAGATCTTTCGTTAATGGGCGGGGGCGAACCGCGTTCGCCTTTGCCTACCACTCATTGTATCTCTTTTTCATGTTGGTTTGGGTGCAACCGAAACCTGTCGGGCTGCGCCCCATGCCCCGCCGGACGGCGGGAGGATGCGCGGGAACCTGGTTCCCGCGCGCACCCTTCCTACACGTTCGGGGTAGGGAGGGTGTGGGAAAACCTGGTTTTCCCACACCCTCCCTACCCCGCCGCCAAAACCAAGATCGCGTACAATGAAACGCCAAACCGCAACATCGCAGGGTGCATGGCTTGTTCCTCCGTTCTCTGTTCTCTGTTCTCTGTTCTCCTTATGCTCAACCAACCCGAGACGCTCATCATTCTTGCGCTGCTCAGTGTCACCGTCCTCACGGCGAGTCTGGCGGCGTGGGCGATGCACCAGCGCACGCGGGGCAATGTTGCCTTCATGCTGCTGATGTTGAGTTTGGGTTGGTGGGCATGTGCCTATGCGCAGGAATTGGCCAGTTCTGATTTCGCCACAACGCTGCTCTGGGGGCGCTTGCAACATTTGTCAAGCACAACGGCCCCCGTCTTCTGGCTGCTCTTTGCGCTGAGTTACAGTGGACATCCTGCTGCACAGAATTCGCGCTTGCCGCTGCTGCTCTTCATCGTTCCGCTGCTCAGCCAGATCATGCTCTGGACGAATGCGTGGCATGGCTTTTTCTGGAGCAGTGTGGACTTTGTGCGCGTGGGTAGTTTTGATCTGCTTGAGGTGACCCGTGGCCCGTGGTTTTGGGTGCATTTGATCTATTCCTACCACCTCTTGGCGGGCGGCATGTTGTTGCTGCTCAATATGAGTTGGCGCGCCCCGCTGCCTTACCGCAAATATGCCCGTTTCATTCTGGTGGCAACGCTGTTGCCTACGCTTGGCAACCTGCTCTACTTGGCCGAAGTGCCACCCTTCGGTTTCATTGATTTGACGCCTGTCATTTTTGGCCTAAGTGCGCTGCTCTTGGCGTGGGCCAGTTACCGTTCGCGCCTCTTTGCCATTGTGCCGGTGGCGCGCTACCAGAGCATCGAGGCGATGGCCGATGCGCTGGTGGTGCTCGATAGCGAAGGGCTCATCGCCGATCTGAACCCAGCCGGGCAGCGCCTCTTCGCCACCAATCTCGACAGCGCCTTGGGCCGCCCCCTGAATGTCATCGCCCCCACACTGGCGACGGCGCTGGCGCACGATGAAGACAACCAAGAGTTGTGCGTCGCGGTAGCGGGCCAAACGCGGATCTACGATCTGCACCGCGACCAGTTGCGCAATGGGCGGGGCAGTGCCCTTGGCTGCCTCGTAGTGCTGCGCGACATTACGCAGCGCAAAGCGACCGAAGAGCGCCTGCGCGCCCAGAAGGAACTCTTTGGCGGCTTGGTCGCGGTGGCCCAAGCCGCCAGCAGCGCTCCCACGCTCAACGAGACGCTGCGCGGCATTCTCGACGTGGTAGGGCGTCTGACCGGCACCCAACCTGGGAGCATCTTCCTCTTTGCGGAGGCAACGACGGTGGTGCAGAGTGTATTGATGCGCAACGAATTGCGCCCCGCTGCGGCACGCGCCATCATTGGCCACGTCCTCGACGACGGGTTGGCCGGTTGGTCCGTGCGCCAGCGCGAAGTCGCCGTCGCCGACGAGGCTGCCAACGACTCCCGTTGGGTCACCTTACCCGATCAGCCCTACGCCGTTGGTTCCGCCATGTCCGTGCCGATCATTGCGGGAACGCGCGTCTTGGGGGTGCTTACGCTCACCCACGAGCAACCCTACTACTTTCAGACAGAACATGTCACCCTCATGCGTGCGGTGGCGGGCCAAATCGCCTTGGCACTACGCAATGCACAAATGTACGAGACGCAGCGTCAACTCGCCGAGCAGGCCGAAGCGGCGAGCCGGGCCAAGAGCACCTTCCTCGCAGCGATGAGTCACGAGCTGCGCACGCCGCTCAATACCATCATTGGCTACAGCGAGATGCTGGGCGAGCAGGTGGTGGCGCGCGGTGTAGACGATCTCGGGCGCCCGTTGGGCCAGATCAGCCTCGCCGGACGGCAATTGCTCGATCTGGTCAACAACCTGCTCGATCTTTCACGGCTTGAAGCGGGCCAAGCGCGGCTACACCTCGGCCCGGTAGACATCGCCACCCTCGCCTTTAACCTCGCCTCCACCGCCCGCTACATGGCCGGCGAGCAGGGCAACAGCTTCCACCTCGAATGTGACGACGATATTGGCATTGTGGTCACTGATTTGGGCAAACTGCGCCAAATTATGCTGCACCTGATCAGCAACGCCTGCAAATTCACCCAAGGCGGCATGATCACCCTGCGTGTGGCACGGGGAACCATGCCATGTGCCGACGAGGCTTGTGGTAGCCACAACCAGTGCATTCTTTTTACGATCCGCGATACCGGCATCGGTATGGATGCCGCACAGGTCGCGGCGGTTTTTACCGATTTTACCCAAGCCGACGGCTCGCGCACACGGCGCTACGGTGGCGTCGGCCTGGGCCTCACGCTGAGTCGTCAACTTGCGCAACTGCTCGGCGGGCGCATCACCGCCGAGAGTGAGCCAGGCAGCGGCTCGAACTTCACGCTCTGCCTGCCGGTGCGCCCGCCGGGGGAGGAGTGAGGCGGGAGGCGGGATGGCGGGACGGCCTCAAAACATTCATTGCGCCTTTTTACCGTCTGCGCCCTATCCAGGTAGTGCCGACTTTAGTCGGCTGGTGCCTGTGGAGGTGGATGCAGCGCAACCCAACGCCCCATGCTGTCCCAGAGTTGGGCGTTTGACCAGTATGCGGAGTGGGCGTTGGGAAAGGGCTGTTGGTTGTCTACTTTCACATCTTCGATCCGACCAGGGAAAAGGGTAGCCCCAACAAAACTCAGCAGGTCGCGCTGATCGAAAAAGTTGAGCCAGGGCGGGAAATAGTCCGGCAGCGGCTTACCGAAGGGCAATCCAGCCAAAACATCCAACTCGTAGAGCAGGGGCGCTTGGGAGCCTGCGGTGATCAATCCGGCGACATGCCCGCTCAAGTCTTCCGTGCAGAGTAGGTCGAAACAGATGACGCCGCCGAGGCTGTGGGCAAGGATGTAGACCGGCGCTGAGGCGGCGGTGATAGTGGCATGAATGAAGTCGCGGATAGGGACGCCATCGCGTTGGTAGCGCAAAATGTCGCCCGAAAAAGGGAAGGCGAAGTGAGTAGCAACGGAGGCATCCCGCCGTAAGTACCACGTTGCGCTGTGGCTCAGGGCTTGGCCAAGCGATTGCTTGATCCACGTCTTCATGCCACGGCTGGCACGTACTTCCAACAATTCTAGGCTCAAGCGGGCGATCAGACCATCACGTAGCGCACTGTCGGATGCAACCCGCACGGGCATTGCGCCAGCCTGAGCTATCGCCTCTGCGACGACGGCCCGCGCCAAAGCATTCGCCAGCAACTCCGGATCAAGCTCCCCGCTCGCAACCAGTTGATCCAGTACCGGCGCAGCGGCCATGGTTTTTGCCGCCGGGAGCAACACGGCTTGGATGCCTGCGCTGGCGAGCAGTGCGTCCAGTTCGCTGCTTGGACTGAAGCGTGCCAGACGAAACTGAAGGCGTTCGAGAGCATCCGTGTAACTACCCGGCGTTACCACATCCTCACCCTCGTCTTGTGCAGGCAGCAGGGCCAGCAGACGCAGTTCATAGGTGGCATCAGCATAGAGGTTCCCCCAGAGCACAATCTCAAGATCAGGGTCATCCTCATCGCCGCGCCCAAAGCGCCCAGCGGGTAGCGCCGCCCCTTGCTTCCCAAGATCGGCACGCAACCCATGTTCAGGCGCAGCCCAATGGCATGGTGCAACGGTATGTGCTGGCAGACGACCACCGAGTTGTGCGCGAATCAATGTCAAGTCCTCGTCGTAGCCGTGGCGCACGCCCGTACCGTGGACAAAAAGAATGGTAGCCATACGTATTCTCGCTCTCTGGTAGGAAGTGGGGACAAGAGCGCAAGAGGGAACCAAGTTCCTTCGCATCATCCCACAGTCCGGCGGGGTGTGGGGCGCAGCCCCGCAGATATACTATTCCTCGGCCCCAATCTGCATACGCAAATTGGGGTGGGCATACATGTGGTAAGCCAGCCATGTCGGATCGTTCGGACGCTTGATGGCTTGGCGCGCCGCCCAAACCGCCGCTGCCGCCGTCTGCCGCTGGTCGAAGAGTTGGGTATAAAAGGTGGTGGCAAAGCTGGCCGCCAGTTCGTCAGTCACCGTCCAAGCTGGCGCGAGGAAGAGGCCGGCCCCCCGCCCAACCAACTGGCTTGCCCATCCATCCATGCCGCTCAGTGCCGCACCCTCGCGCCCCACATGGCAAGCATTGAAGACGAAGCCGGGGCGCTGCTGTGCGAGGTGATTGATGATCGCCTGGCCGGTAATCTCTTCGCTCGACAGACTCACTTGGTCTTCCAGCCAGAGGACACTGCTGTTCGTGAGGGTATCGGGCAGAAAATTGCCGTGGGAAACAGCATGCAGCCAGTCGTAGCGCCCCGCTTCGAGCAGATCGCGCACTGCATGGAGCGTAGCCCGCCTTGGGCTCTGGTTCTGCAGACGGTGGCGGGCAATCAGGGCTTCGAGCAACGCACGCTCGCCCTTGATCGCCTGCAATTCGCTGTAGGACTCTGGCGCCAGCAGCGCAACCTGTGCCGCACTGACCCGAATTGCTGGCGCGAACTGCTCCGCCACATCAGGGTGACGCGGCAACCAACGGGCAAAGTGGAAGGTTTCGCACCAGAAGGACTCCTGCCACTCCTTCCCAAACGGGCGCACCAACTCCCACGGGATGCTCGCTTCA
>RSAS01000208.1 GCA_003934145.1 Candidatus Viridilinea halotolerans
TCGGCCAGATCCAGCATCTGGATGGCGGTGAGGGCTTGCACCTGCGCCGTCAATGGGTCGCTCAACGCTCCACAACGGCGCGTGAGTTGGCGCAGTAACAACGCGATTCGCTCCTCTTCACGTCCCTTTTCGATGCCTTCGACACGGCCCTTTTCGATACCCTTCTCGATACCCTTCTCGATACCCTTCTCGATACCCTCTACACGACCCTCCTCCTTCCACTTGCTGATCAAGGGGGATTCGGGGATGCCGTAGCGATCATAGCGAATAATCTGTTCGGCCATTGCTGCAAGCTCCTTATCCGTACATAAGAGGAGGAATTCGGCCAAGAGTTGCTCTTGGCGTTCGCCGCTGGTATGTTCCATGATCTGGCGTACCGCTTGGGTCAGCATAGGTTTGGGATCGCGCAAGCGCGTCTGCCCGATCAGCGCCAACAGGGCTGGGCGATTCAACGCCAAGAGGGCTTCACCATCCAGTTGCCAGAGGTGGATAACGTGGTAATGCCACGCAAGATAGGTCTGGCCCGTAAGATTGGTGCGCGTATGTTCGCCCGTGTCGCGCGCCCCGGTCTTGCCTACATACCATACCACACTGTGAACCGGCATGTTCCGGTAGGTCGCGGTGAGCCGCGTTTGGTACTCAAGCATGCGCAGCGGCATTGATCGCTTGCTGCCTGGCCCTTGGAATTCGAGGTGAAGAATGACCTTGCGGCCACTTTGGAGCGTGACAAAAAAGACGAGATCGCTATCCAACGCTTCCGCCGGAGGGACAAGATTGCTTGGGCGCGTGGTGACCTTGCGCACGGGGCTGTTCAGGAGCCACGCGGCCACATCGTCAGTGGCCAAGGCGACCAAGCGTTTCAGGGGGTGATCGGTTTTTGCCATACTGCCCTTGGTACAAGCGGCGCATGACCAGTTCATGTGCCTATCTTTGTACCGCAAAAAAGGGCAAAAAGTTACGGTCTGAGGCGCAACATGCAATAGGGTGTGACCAAAACCTGCAGGGCTGCGCCCCACGCCCCATGCGCATGAAGTAAGGGGGGGGCCATGCCCCCAATCCCCCGCCAGAAAAGGGTACGGGGGAGGCGAAGTCTCCCCCGTACCCCCATCCCCCCCTAACTCACCCCCTCTAGCCGATCTTCCAGATCGGCATAGAGCTCGCGCAGCTTGTCGAGTGTCTCGTTGTCGGTCTCCCAGATGCCGCGGCTGTTCGCTTCGAGCAAACGGCCTACGGCGTTGCGCGTCGCTTCCGGGTTGGCCGCTTCCAGGCGCTGGCGCATGGCGTCGTCGAGGACGAAGGTGTTGGCCGCTTCGTCATAGACCCATTTGTCTACCGCTTCGGTGGTCGCACTCCAGCCGAGCATGTAGGTGAAGCGGTTGGCGATCTCGGCGGCCCCGTTGTGGCCATGCTTGAGCATGCCTTCGTACCATTTCGGGTTGAGCAGTTTGGTGCGGTACTCCACCCGCAGCACTTGATCGAGGCTCTGCACCTTCGTCTCGGCGGTGAAACTCTCGACGTAGTTCAGCGCGACGCTCTTGCCGGTCGCCCGTTCGGCGGCGGCTTTGAGTGCGCCGGAGTAGCCGTAGTAGTGCTGCATGTCGGTGAGCCCATACTCGACGCTGTCGATCTCCTGCGCGACGCGGCCCACCGTCTTGAGCAGCGAGCGCAGCACTTCGGGCTGCGCCTCGCCCCCCTTCTCGCCGCCGAAGGCGAAGGCGTTGCGCTTGATGAAGAGCTCTTCTAGGTCTTGGCGCTCCTCCCACGCCCCGCCGTCAATCGCATCGTCTACGTCGGTGCCGTAGGTGCCTTCGGCCTGCGTGAAGACGCGCGCTGTCGCCTGTTCCCACGTTTTGCCTTCGGCCAGCATCGCATTGACATGCTTGCGAATGAAGTTCTGCTCCTCTGGCTCTTCGGCTGCCGCCGCTTCACGCACCAGGCGGTCGAGCAGGTCAATCGTGCCGGCAAAGGTGTCACGGAAGATGCCCGACGCGGTCATGAGTACGTCCACGCGCGGGCGGCCCAACTCTTCCAAGGGAATCAGGCTGTAACGTCCGATTTTGCCCTGGCCATCCTTGAGCGGGCGGGCACCCATTAGCCCCAGAATGACGCCAATCGACTCGCCTTTGGTCTTGATCGCGTCCAAGCCCCACAGCACCTGCGCAATCGTCTCAGGGAACTCGCCGTCGCGTTCGGCGCTGTGGGCCTGAATCAGCGCCTCGGCGATGCGCACGCCGCGCTGGTAGGCGCTATCGGTCGGCACGCGGAAGGGATCGAGGCTGTGGATGTTGCGTCCGGTGGGCAGCACGGCCAAGCCGTCGCGGATCAGGTCGCCGCCCGGTGCAGCGGGGATGTACTTGCCCTCTAGCCCGTGCAGCAGGTAGTCGAGTTCCTGCGTATTATCCTTGAGCGCGGCCAGCATGCCGCGTCCGTGCGTGGCCAGCGGGGCCAGCGCCATGCCCCAGGGCACCACCTCGGAGACGTTGAAGACCGCCCGCCACGCTACATCGGGCTTTTCGTTGCCCAGAATCGCCCGCTGCACCCACTCGTTGCACGCCGCCTCAAGCTGGTCGCGCACCCGCAGCGCCCCTTGGTCGCCGCGCCGCACCGCGTGCAGCAGCGTCCCGTAGCTGTCGAAGGGCTGCGCGAGGCTGGTCAGGTCGCTGCGCTGGCGCAGCGCACTCAGCGCCAGATCGCCCAAGCCCTGGTTCTCGTCGCGCGGCACCTTGAGCGCCTCGACAATCAACGTGAGCTGCTCGCTCGGCTCGGGCGCACTGCCCAAGATGTGCAGCGTGCCGGTGATCAGCGTGCCCTCCAGCTCGCGCATGTAGGCGTACGCCCGTCCCACAAACGCCTCAAAGGGCTCGCCGGGCCGCCGTGCCAACTCCACTTCTAGGTTGAGCAGATCGATCTTCTGCTGAATCGCCGTCTCGGCATCGCCATCAGCCGTGCGCCCTTCGCGCGTCGGGCCGTCAACGTTGCGATACTCCTCCAGCAGATCTTTCAGCGCCTGCAACTCTTTGTAGAGCCCGGCCCGTCCGTAGGGCGGAATGGCGTGGCCAATGATCGTCGCATAGCCGCGCCGCTTGGCAATGTTCGCCTCAGCCGGGTTGTTGATCGGGTAGACATAAAACTGTGGCCGTTCGCCAAGCAGCACATCCGACCAGCAGCGTTCGGTCATGCCCAACTGCACGCCGGGCATCCACTCAGCGGTGCCGTGCATGCCCATATGGATCACTGCATCGGCCCCAAATTCCTCACTGAGATACTTGTAAAAAAGGATGTACTGATGGTGCGGCGCATTCTCGCGGTCGAAGAGCAGGCGCATCGGATCGCCCGGCATGCCAATCACCGGCTGGACGCCTACGTAGACATTGCCCAAACGCATACCCCCCAGGCGCACGCGGTCGCGTCCTGCCGGGGCAATGTCGCCCGGGAAGTTGCCCCAACGATTGCCCACGCGCTGCTGATCATCAGGGCGTACCCAGTTGTGAAAAGCGCGCTGGTCGGCGGTCGGCAGATGGAAGGGCGGATGGCCGGGCGGCAACTCGCCCTGATCGGCGCGAATGGAACCCTCCAAGCAGCGCGTGAAGGTCGCCGGATCACGCGGGTACTCGCCGACGGCGTAGCCCGCCGCCTTGAGGCGATCCAGCAGCGCAATCAGGCTGGCGGGCACATCAAGCAGCGCCGCAGTGGCCGTATTGCCCTGGTTGGGCGGGTAGTTGTAGA
>RSAS01000328.1 GCA_003934145.1 Candidatus Viridilinea halotolerans
GACCCCTGACCCCTGACCCCTGACCCCTGACCCCTGACCCCTGACCCCTGACCCCAGGATTCCCCCATGGCAACATTCATCCAAACCCTCTCCCTGCGCACACGCTTGCGCGCGGCGCTTGTGCTGATGTTGGCGGTGCTCGTAGCCGTGCTGTTGCTGCTGGCCGATTCGATCATTGAACGCGGTTTTTTGGTGGTGGAGGAGCGCGAAGTCGCTGAACGGGTGACGCAGGTAACCAATGCGCTAGAAAATGGGCTATTGGGCTTGCAGCGCACGACGATTGATTACGCGCAATGGGATGATACCTATGCGTTTGTCGGTGATGAAGATCCTGCTTTTATCGAAACAAATTTTGTTGACAGCACTTTTATCTATAATGCCCTCGCTTGTGTCATTATGGTGAATGCAGAGGGTGACATTGTTTATGCCGCATGGTTTGATTTGGCGGAAGAAACATTTGTTGATCCGCCGCCGGAATTGACGAGCTTTACGGGGCCGTATGCGACGCTGTTGCAACATAGGTCGGTTGACGCAGGGATTAAAGGATTTTTGCTGCTGGAGGATGGCCCGCTGCTGCTGGCTGCACAGCCGATTGTGACCAGTTTGGGCGAGGGGCCGCCCGCTGGCACCTTGTTGATGGGGCGCTGGCTTGATGAGGCAGAGGTCGCACGCTTGGCGGAGTTGACGCGGCTCGATTTTGCAGTCTATCAACCGGACGCTGCGGCGTTGCCCGATGAGTTGCAGCCCTTGGCGGCGGGCGCAACGGCGGAGAAACCATTCATTCAGATTGTGGATGCGCAACGCATCCTGGGGGCAACGTTACTGCCCAATCTGAGCGGCACGGCGGGCATCGTGGTGGCGCTCGATCTGCCGCGCGATGTCTACCAACTGGGCCAGACGGCGTTGCGCAACTACACCTTGGTGCTGCTGGCGACGGCACTGCTCTTTGGCGCACTGGTGCTGGTCGTGATCGAACGCACCGTCTTGCGCCGCACGATTCGTTTAAGCCAGCAGGTGGCCGCGATTGGCCCGCATGCGCCGACGGTGCGGGTGGAGGCGTTGGGACGCGATGAGGTTGGCCAGTTGGCTGCGGCGATCAATCAGATGTTGCAGCGTTTGGCTGCGTACCAAACACAGGTTGCCGAAAATGAGCGGCGCTACCGCCAACTGATTGAACTGCTGCCCGATGCGATTATTGTGCATGATGGGCGGACGGTGCGCTACATCAACTCGGTGGGGGCGCGTATGCTGGGCAATGGCCTGCCCGCGACGCTGATTGGCCAGCCGGTGGCGCCCGTGGTGGGCGGGCTTACGCCGCGCCCCGATGGGACGCCGGTGATCCAAGAGGCGGCGTTGCGCTGCGCTAATGGCGAGACGATTGAGGCTGAGCTGGTGGCGCTACCCTTTTCTGACCATGATACGCCGGCGACGCAGGTGATTGTGCGCAATATCACCGAGCGCAAGCAGGTGGAGCAGACGCTGCGGGCGGCGAAAGAGGCGGCTGATGCGGCTAATCGCGCCAAGAGCCAGTTCCTCGCGACGATGAGCCACGAGTTGCGCACGCCGCTGACGGCGATTATTGGCTATGCTGAACTGTTGGAGCAGTCGCTTGATGTGGCGGAGCCGACGGAGATGCGCCAAGACCTGGGGCGTATTCGTAACGCGGGCGTACATCTGCTGGCGCTGATCAACGACGTGCTCGACCTCTCGAAGATCGAAGCGGGCCACATGCAGACCAAGCCAAGTACGCTCAATGTGAGCCAGTTGCTCGAGACGGTGGTGGCCACGGTGCGCCCACTAGCGCAGAACAATGGCAACCAGTTGCTGGTACAACACGATATCGGCTTGGGCGAGATGTTTACCGATGCGATGCGTCTGCGCCAGATGTTGCTCAATCTACTCAGTAACGCATGTAAATTCACCCACGAGGGGCGTGTGACGCTAGAAGTGCGCGTGCTGCCCGCCGAAGCACCGGATGTGCCCGAACGCCTCACCTTTGCGGTTCACGACACGGGCATTGGTATTGCGCCCGACCAGATCCAGCGCCTCTTCCAGGATTTTGTGCAAATTGATGCGTCGAGTACACGCAAGTACGGCGGCACCGGCTTGGGCTTGGCGTTAAGCCAGCGGCTGGCCCAGTTGCTCGGCGGTGCGATTACGGTTACCAGTGAACCAGAGGTGGGCTCCACCTTTACGCTGACCGTGCCGCGCCAAACGACAACGCTGGGCGAAGCGGCCCCGTTGGTGCCATTGGTGCCGACGGCGCTTGCGCCGCCGAGCCTGGGTGATCTGCCCGGCGGCGAGAGTCGCATTATCCTGATCATTGATGATGATCCGGCCATTCGCGATCTGTTGCCGCGCGTCTTGGCGCAGACCGGCTTGCACTTCGAGGCGGCAGCGAGTGGCGAGGAGGGGCTGGATTTGGCGGCGGCCTTGCTGCCCGACCTGATCCTGCTTGATGTGCTGCTACCCGGCATGACGGGCTGGGATGTGTTACAACAACTCAAAAGCGATCCCGACACCGAGGCGATTCCGGTCTTGATGCTAACCATTGCGCAAGATACGGCCAATGGTTTTATGTTGGGGGCCACCAATATTTTAAGCAAGCCGGTGGAGGTGGAACGGCTGGCGACCGAAGTGGCCTTGGTGCTGCACGGGCAGCCGACAGCGCAACGGCTCTTGTTGGTCGAAGATGATCCCGACATTCGCGCCTACCTGCGGCGCACGCTGGTGCAGGGCGGTTGGAGCGTAGACGAAGCGGAGGATGGGCCCACGGCCTTGAAGCTCTTGGAGCAACAAGCGCCCGCGTTGGCCATCGTAGACCTGATGCTGCCCGGAATGGATGGCATCACCCTGATTGCAGCGATGCGGACGCACCCCCATGGTGCCGAACTACCCATCCTTGTGGTGACCGCCAAAGACCTCGCGTTGGCAGAGCAAGAGCAGTTGAATCAGTCGGTGGAACAGGTCATGCGCAAAGGCAGCTTCCGTGGCGACGAACTACTACGCAGCGTACGGGCCTTGTTGCAGCGCCGGACGGAGAGGTGAGGCGGATCGGCGGGATGCGAGGGCATGGCCCAATATCTTTCGAATAATCTCGCGCAAAGCCGCAAAGCCGCAAAGCCACTAAGGGTTGGCATACCTATGCCGAAAACTTTGCGCCCTTGCGCCTTTGCGTCAAGAAACCCGTCTTATCTGAAAGGTACTGGGGCACGGCTCCACTACATGGCGCAAACACAAGGAGACACGCATGGCATGTCTACTCCTCGTTGAAGACGACGAAGCCGTACGCTCGATGGTGGAAGCCTACCTCGCACGGGCGGGCCACACGGTGGTTACAGCCAACGACGGCATCGCGG
The DNA here is from genome assembly GCA_003934145.1 of Candidatus Viridilinea halotolerans. GTDB lineage: Bacteria > Chloroflexota > Chloroflexia > Chloroflexales > Chloroflexaceae > Viridilinea > Viridilinea halotolerans. The sequence goes on from RSAS01000328.1 coordinate 3,360, forward strand.
CGCTGATGCATGTGCGCCAGGCGCCGCCCGATCTGATTGTGATGGATATGGGCCTGCCCAAACTGAATGGCTGGCAGACGACGCAACGCCTGCGGACGCGGCGCGACAGCGCCAAGATTCCGATTATTGCGCTCACCGCCTACGCACTGGATGGTGATCGCCAGCGGGCGCTTGATGTTGGCTGCGATGCGTTTGAGTCCAAGCCGATTGATTTTGCCAGCCTGCTGGCGACGATTCAGCGGCTGTTGGCGCAGTGAGACGGAAAGTCTCATGCGCCAAACGTTCGGGCGATATGAGCAGCAGGTCAAAACGCCAAGCCCCAATACCTTTCAAATAAGGGAGAGCATAGACCTCACAGGTCTTTGC
>RSAS01000872.1 GCA_003934145.1 Candidatus Viridilinea halotolerans
GAACCCTGAACCCTGAACCCTGAACCCTGAACCCTGAACCCTGAACCCTGAACCCTGAACCCTGAACCAATGTCACCCTTTCGGCTATCGAACTTTCGGCTATCGCATTTTTTAGGAGCCAACCATGTCTTTGATTGCCGGGAACCTCGCCGTTGTCCAACGCCTCCTTGATGGTGCCGAGATGCCTTGGGGTGTCTTTGCGGGTGCAGCGGCCCACCTTTATGGAAATCGCCGCCCCATTCAAGATGTTGACCTGCTGGTTGCCAAAGGCCAACTCCCCCATGTCGTTAAGTTGCTGCAGGGTAGCGGCAAGGCGGTGCAATTTGACGGCCAACGCATCCTCTGGCGGGGCATAAAGATCTTCGACGACCTCACGCTGCGGCGGGCCGGACAGACCTACCCCTTGGGGCTTGACGATCCAATGCGCCAGCGCATCCGCCGCATGCCGCTGCTTGGTGCTCAGGTGGGCGTCGTCGCCCCCGAGGATGTTGTCGCCCACAAGCTCCTCTTGGCACGCGGGCAGACTGAAGGCAAACACGATCAACTTGATGTTGAAGGAATCGTGCGCCGCCAGCAACTCGATCTTGCCTACCTTATCGAACGCGCCCGGCTGCTCAACGCGGAAGTACTCCTGCGCGAGCGCTTCGTGGCCGTGGGGATTGCGGTGTAGTCTCCTAAATTTTTTTACACGTTAGCAGCTTCGCTGCTAACGTGTAAAAAAATTTAGATGAGTGTAGGGCGGCTTCGCCGCCCGAGTTCTCTTTTTGGGTGTGACCAAAAAAGGGTGCGCGCGGGAACTTGGTTTCCTCGCATCATCCCACCGTTCGGCGGGGCGTGGGGCGCAGCCCTACAGGTTTTGGTCACACCCGTTCTTTTACGTTGCGTTGTGGCGGCGAAGCCGCCACAACGCAACGTAAAAGAACGCTTCCTTTAATTCCGCGTATGCTGCGGTGCGGCGGGTAGCAGCGCCAAGTGACGGGCGCGCTTGATCGCCACCGAGAGGCGACGTTGCATCTTGGCAGTAACGCCGGTGCGACGACGGGGCAGAATCTTGCCCTGCGCCGTAATATACTTCTGCAAGCGCTTAATGTCTTTGTAGTCGGGCGTAATCCCCAGCTTGGTGAACTCACACTCGCGGCGACGCCCACGCATGCGCCCCCCACCTGCGCCTCCATTCGCGCCCCCACCTCCACCCCCGCCCCCACCTGCTGGCCGCGTACCTCGCATGCTCATAAAAAACCTACTCCCCTTGGGTCTATAGCGAATCTCATGCTGCGGGGGATTATAGCACATGTTAGCCGCTACGGTTGACACCCCCCCCACAATCCGCTATACTCCACGCTGTCTTAACGTTTACTTAATTTTGGATAGTACCAAGCAACGCGGCTGAATGGGGAATGTTCCCCCTTCTCTCTGTGTGCCACGTTCCGCGCCGTCGGCAGGCATGGCTCTGTCGGCGGCGCTGTGTTTTGGTTTTGGCCCGTTACAGATGCTTGGAGGAAGTGACGATGCGACGACCACCCGTTCACCACATGGTTCTGCTGCTGCTGCTCGTTGGGCTGCTGGCCGCCTGTGGCTCCGCGCCGGCAGCCCCGGCACCACCCACAGATTCGCCCACTGAGGCGACGGCTGAGGCGACAACCGAAGCGACGACTGAGGCGACAGCCGAGGCAACGACCGAGGCAACGACCGAGGCGACGACCGAGGCGACGACCGAGGCGACGACTGAGCCGGCCTTGACACCCGACGAAGAGTACATCTTTGGCATGATCCTCGTGGGGCCGATTAACGATGGCGGTTGGAACCAGGCTCACTATGAGGGCGGCCAGTATGTCGAAGAGCGCCTGCCCGGGACGCGCTTCATCTACATCGATAAGCTCAACCCCGCCGACCGGCCCAATGTGACCGTCGAGCAGGCGGTGGAGGAGTTGGTGGGCCAGGGGGCGCGCTTCATTATTACCAATAGCGCCGAGTTTGCCGATGGCACCAATACTGCCGCTGCGGCCCACCCTGAGATCTATTTCCTGCACGCTTCGGGCGATGGGGTGCTCACTGGTGAAGCGCCGAGCAATATCACCAACATGATGGGCCGCATGGAGTATGGCAAGATGATCGCCGGCTGCGCTGCGGCTCTACAGAGCGAGACTGGCAAGATTGCTTACCTTGGCCCGCTGATTGATCCCGAAACACGGCGTCTGGTCAATTCGAGCTACTTGGGCGCTCGTTATTGCTGGGAGAACTACCGCGAGCAGGCGGCTGAGGATCTTAGCTTCAAAGTGACCTGGATCGGCTTCTGGTTCAACATCCCCGGCGTAACGCTTGATCCCACGCGGGTTGCTACCGATTTCATCAGCGAAGGCTACGATGTGATCATTTCGGGCATTGATACGACCGAAGGACTGGTTGAGGCCAACAAAGCGGCACAGGCTGGCCAGACGGTCTGGGCTGTTCCCTACGATTTTGTGGGCGCTTGTGCGCAGGGCGAAGAGATCTGCCTGGGCGTGCCCTACTTCAACTGGGGGCCGCACTACATTGGGGTCATTGATGCGGCGCGCGCCGACAGCTTCACCCCTGAATGGGCATGGATCGGCCCCGATTGGGACGACATGAACAATCACGATACCAGCATGATTGGTTTCATCAAGGGCCAGGGCTTGACCGAAGAGAACAGCGCAATCCTTGACGAGTTCATTGCCCAACTCGCCGCTGGCAGCCTCGAACTCTTCACCGGCCCGCTTCTCTTCCAAGACGGCAGCGTCTTCGTCGCTGAGGGCGAAGTCGCCACCGACGAGCAGGTCTGGAACACTCCGCAGTTGCTTGAGGGCATCGAGGGCCAGAGCGCACCGTAGGATATGCGAGGATGCGCGGAAACCTGGTTTCCGCGCATCCTCGCCGCGCACAGGGGATGCGCGGGAACTTGGTTCCCGCGCATCCCCGAACTCCACCACATGCAAATCACCATCCATAATCTCACCAAGTGTTTCGGCCCCCTGCGCGCCAACAACGACGTAAGTCTCGATTTTGCGGGTGGGCAGATCCACGGGGTGCTGGGCGAAAATGGGGCGGGCAAAAGTACGCTGATGAAGCTCATTTCGGGCTACCTGCGCCCCGATGCGGGGACGTTGGCGCTCGATGGGCAAACGCTTCTATTGCGCGGACCTGGTGATGCCCTGCGCGCTGGGGTGGGAATGGTACACCAAGAGCCCTTGGATGTACCGGCCTTCACGGTGCTAGAAAATCTGATCTGTGCCGCGCCCCGTCAGGCCATTCCGAGCCGGGCGGTTGGGCGGGCAAAATTGTTGGAATTGGCGCAACAACTCCATTTTAGCCTTGAACCTGATGCGCCCATTGCCCAGTTGACGATGGGCCAGCGCCAGCAGTTGGAAATTGTGCGCCTCTTGCTCTGTGGGGCGCGTGCGCTGATTCTGGATGAACCAACAACCGGCATCACCGCTGCGCAAGTGCGGGCGCTCTTTGCCGCCCTGCGCCAACTGGCCCAACAGGGCAGCACGATTCTCTTTGTTTCGCATAAGCTCAATGAAGTGGCTGATCTCTGCAACACCGTGAGCGTGTTGCGCGCCGGCCAATTGGTGGGTAGCCAGTTGACCATGCCACAACCCCAAGCGCAGTTGTTGCAGTTGATGTTTGGCCAAAAGCATCTTGCCACCTTCCCCCCCTCTCCCACAACGTGGGAGAGGGGGCCGGGGGGTGAGGGCCATC
>RSAS01000739.1 GCA_003934145.1 Candidatus Viridilinea halotolerans
CGCATTGGGAAGCCCTTTCCAGAACAGGTGAAACCCTTTGAAGGCCATGCCCCCGTACCATCCCCCCCTTAGCGGGTTTGGCGACTGCGCCGTGCGGCGGGAGCGCGGGGGCATGGCCCCCGTACCATCCATCCCCCTCAGGGGGTTTCGGGAGCCGCAGGCCCCCGAAACCCTACCAAACTACGCTATAATGCCCCCTGTCTATCGTAAGCACGGAGGAAGAGTATGCCCAAACGACCAATTCCCGCCGGAGAGACCATTACGCTCAAAGACGGCAAGCTTATTGTCCCTGACCGGCCAATTGTCCCTTTTGTGGAGGGCGACGGCACCGGGCGCGACATTTGGCGCGCCACTGTTCGGGTCTTGGATGCGGCTGTAGCCAAAGCCTATGGCGGTACGCGCCAGATAGTTTGGCATGAGGTGCTGGCGGGCGAGAAGGCCTTTCGCGAGACGGATAACTGGCTGCCCGATGAGACGGTTGCCGCGTTTAGACAGTATCTCGTGGGGATCAAAGGCCCGCTGACCACGCCGATTGGTGGCGGCATTCGTTCGCTCAACGTGGCCCTGCGCCAGTTGCTCGATCTCTATGTCTGTCTACGCCCGGTACGCCACTTCCCCGGGGTGCCCTCGCCCGTGCGCGCCCCCGAGAAGGTGGATATGGTGATCTTCCGCGAGAACACCGAGGATATCTATACCGGGATTGAGTATCGCGCCGGGACGCCCGAAGCCGAACACATTTTGCAGTTCTTCGCCGAGGCCTATCCCAAGGATTTTGCGAAAATCCGTTTCGGCACAGCCGCCAAGACCGATGAGTTCCTCGGCATGATCGGTGCGCCTGCCGAGCAAAAGGTGGAGGTAGGTCTCGGCCTCAAGCCGGTAAGCCGCCTTGGCACCGAGCGTCTCGTCGGGGCCGCGATCCAATACGCGATCAACTTCGAGCGCAAGAGTGTCACCCTGGTACACAAGGGCAACATCCAGAAGTTCACCGAGGGTGCTTTCCGCGATTGGGGCTATGAGTATGCCGAACGCGCTTTTGGTGATTATGTCTACACCTGGGCGCAGTGGGAGCGCACCAAGGCAGCAGCGGGTGAAGGCGCGGCCAACGCCGAACAGCATGCGGCGCTCGAGGCCGGCAAGATTCTGGTGAAAGATGCCATTTCCGATATTGCATTGCAGCAGGTACTGACGCGCCCCGATGAGTTTGATGTCATCGCCACGCTCAACCTCAACGGCGACTACCTCTCCGACGCGCTCGCCGCACAGGTGGGCGGCATCGGCATCGCCCCCGGCGGCAACATCAACTACGTTACCGGCCACGCCATCTTCGAGGCGACCCACGGCACCGCGCCCAAGTACGCCGATCTCGACCAGGTCAATCCTGGCTCGGTGATTCTTTCGGGCGACATGATGCTGCGCTACATGGGCTGGATCGAAGCCGCCGACCTGATTATCGCCGCCCTCGAGCGCACCATCGGCCAGAAGATCGTCACCTACGATTTTGCGCGCCTGATGCAGGGTGCCAAGAAGGTGAAGACCTCGGAGTTTGCCGACGCAATGATCACCAACATGGATCGTGTTCTCGGCGACGATGAGCGCGAGAGCCACCACGCCGTCGGCCCCGATCTCGTACGCCCGGTCGAGGTCGCACCCTACCCGCGCCTCACCGTGGGCGCACTGATGACCCGTGGCGTTGTTGCGGTTTCGGGTAGCGCCCCGGTGAGTGACACCACGCACCTGATGCGCTCGCGCGGCATCACCAGCGTCGTGGTCGAACCCGACGGCAGCGGCACCTGGGGTATCATGACCATGCGCGACGTACTCAAGAAGATTGTGCTCGAAGAGCGCGACCTCGGCGGGGCGACGGTCGAAGCGATCGCCACCCGCCCACTCATCACCGTCTCGCCCGACTTGACCCTGAAGGAGTGCGCCAGTCTGATGATCGAGCGCAACATTCGCCGCGTGGTGGTAGCACGCGACGGCGAGCCGATTGGCATCATCAGCGAGACCGACATCTTCCGCTTCGTGGAGGAGGGGAACTGAGAAGAGATGAGATTTTTGGCTTCGTTTTGACCCTCACCCCTGCCCCCTCTCCTGCAACACGGGAGAGGGGGTATTTATCTAGTTCTAGAGTTCTTCAGATAAAGAATCTTGAAAGGGAGGGGTTCGCCCTCCCCGAAAACCCCTCCCACCACATTACCAAAATGAAACTTGATTGCTCTGTTTTACTTACCTTTCATGCGTCGTATGGAGCCACCAGCGCGGCAGACGATAAAGGGGCCACGAACCATCGCTAAAGCCCTAAACGCACCCCCCGCCCGCGCACAATCTGCAGCGGGTTGGGTTCGTCGGGGACGGCTTGGTTCATCAGGGTGCGCACGCGCTTGACCAAGGTGATAATACGTTCGCTATCAGCCTGTTTCTCGAGGCTTGGTTCGCTATAGACAGCGCGTGCTAATTCGAGTGGTTCACAAATTGTTCCATAGTTGGCGGCAAGATGGGCAATCAAACGAAATTTGAGTCCGGTAAGTTTGGCACTAATGTCTTGCCCATAGTAATAGACCAATTTTCGTTCCTGATCAACGCAGATGGGCGGCATGGTGGATGGCCCTGCGCCATCAGCATCAGGGGCGGGTTGCAGCGCACAGAATTGGCTGATGGCAACGGCCAGCAATGGGCTAAAGAGGCTCGGTTGCGCATCAGGTTGGGCATGCACGAGCCGCTTCAGCGTAAGTTGCTCATGCTGCAGCCGGTCGAGGGGCTGCCCCATGAGCAGACGTTGCAGCGCCGTCTGTTCATCAGCACTGAAGCCGTTCCAGATCTTGGCGCATTCGCCGCGCAGCACGGGGGCGGCTACGAGAAGGTGATCAACGGCCACATGAACCAGGCCAGGCTGGCCGATAAAGGCGTGGGTAAGGGCGCGCAGCAGCGCAGGATGGCCGCCACTGAGCGCAACAATGTGCTGGCGCACGGGGCCATCCAAACGCTCTTGGTGGCGTCCTGCAAAACGTTCGACTTCGTGGTTGGCATCAGCGGGCGCGAGCGGGCCAAGGCCAAGTTGTCCCAAATGAAAGAGCTCCACAAAGGGCTCAATGCCATCCCAATCATCAACATCACGCAGATCGGCCAACGGCTCGCGCGAAAAGGTCATGTACATCAAACGATACTTGTAGCGATCACGCAGGCCGCGCAGGTTGCGCAGCACCACCTCGGGCAAGTGCATAAAGAGGTCATCAAACTCATCAAAGATAATCACCAGCCGCATCTGGGCTAAAAGGGCGGCCAAGGCCGCAGCACAATGGCGTAACGCCACCGGGCCACTCCCCTCGGCGGCCAAGATGGCGCGGTGCGCCGCTTGCACCACGGCAGCCTGATCGCCCGCAAGGGGGCCAAGCGCCTCGGTGAGGCCCTCAAAGAAGCCCCAGGCATCGTAGCGCACCAACAAATTCGCATCAAGACTCACCAACTGGAACGGCTCGCGCATGGTGGGCAGCAGCGCAGCACGCACCTCGGGCCGCTGCACCTGCTGGAGCAGGTTGGTTTTGCCCATACCATTGATGCCAATGATGCTACAACATTCGCCGGCATCCAGCCGATGCAGGATGGGGGTGATAATCGCGGAGCGGTAGGTTGTGGGGCGTTGGGACATGTGTTTTTTTTGTGATGCGAGAGGCGGAGAGGCGGAGAGGCGGAGAGGCGGGAGGCGGGG
>RSAS01000228.1 GCA_003934145.1 Candidatus Viridilinea halotolerans
CCCCAACGACTTTGACGTAGCCCTACCCGCGATTATGGAGAGGATACTGCTAGGTGGGGAACGAGCGCCAGGTTGTATCGTTTTTTTCAGATTCAGGTGGGGAATACATTTCATTTATCGGCCAAAAAAATGAGCAAACGGTAAGAGATGGTTTCGCCTTGTGGCGATCTGCTTTGCAGTTTGTGGGGAGGTGTGGAGGGCGTAGCTCTCCACACCTCCCCACCGGGATGGTGGGGCGTTGCGGGGGTATGCCCATGGACATTAACTTAAGGGGCCTGTGGCCCTTAAAACCCCGCCGGAAGAGGGATTCTTCGGGGGGCAAGCCCTCGAACCCCGCCGGACGGCGTGCCGCAAAGCTTAAGTTACCACGTATAGGACTATGCCCCCGCACCCCCAGCGCAGCAGCGGCAAACTGTAAAGTGGTTACGAACCATCCCCTACAGAGATAAAATCAGACCTTGTGGTATCGCTGCAACTGCGCTACTATTAAACTATCTCCTGCTGATCGCTGCTAGGGGTGGGGTGCTATCGCATTCGTTGTGATAGGACGTTTTGATTGCCTATGAAAATCTACGCCCATTTCGAGTTGAGCCTCACGCTGCTGGCACAGCCTGATGAGGTCTATCGCACGCATCTGCGCATCCGCCAAACTGATGGCACCGTGCGAGAACTTCCATCAGCACGGTTCGTGTATGATGACGAGTTACGGCAACAACTCTTGATACACGGTACCAACGATGAGTCGTATGGTATCGAGCTTGGTAAAGCGCTGCTGAGTGAGCCACTCTTGTCAGAACTGGAGCGGGCGCTTGGCGTAGCAGAGTCGCACGGGGACTATCTATGCTTCAACCTCGCGATTGATCGTGATACTCCCAAACTGCAGGCGTTGCACTGGGAAAAGCTGTGCCATCCAGCGACAGGGCGTCCTCTGGCGACTGATGGACGCATCGCCTTTAGTCGCTTTTTGAGTAGTGCTTCTGGGCGGCCGATTCGCCGCAGTCTACGCCATGCTGTGCGGGCCTTGGCGGCGGTGGCGGCTCCTGATAATGCCACCACATACGGGCTAAGTGAATTCAAGGCCAGCGATTATCTGGAGCTTGCCCAAGCGACTCTTGGCACGCTTGCGCTTGACTTACTGGGTAGCCCAAACGTACGCACGAGCATCGCTGCGCTCATGGATCGTCTCCGCTCTGGGCTTGATGTCCTCTACCTTGTGGCGCACGGAAAGGTAGAGTTAAACACAGCATACCTCTACCTTGAACAGGCTGATGGATGCATCCAGCCGTTAGAGGTGGCGCAATTAGCACATGAACTGACAACTGTTCCTGTCTTGCCTCGCATCGTTGTGCTGGCCTCTTGCCAGAGCGCAAGTCCTGAGATTGCAACGAGCCTGGCGACAATCTTTGGGGAAGCGGGCGTACCGGCAGTGATCGCGATGCAGGGTAATCTGACCCTTGAAACTGCTCAAATCTTTATGCAGGCACTATTGCATGCGATAGCGAATAATGAACCTGTAGATGCGGCTATGGCTGCAGGACGTCGCGCTGCCCTAACAGCCAAGCGTGCTGATTGGTGGATGCCAGCCCTCTTTTCGCGGTTCAGCGACGGACGCTTATGGCTGGCTGAAGATCTCCAGCTACGGAGTACCCTGGAACAGTGGCTGCGCCGTTGCGAGCCTAGTCTGGCTCGCAACGATCTTGCCGAGCTTGCCAGTCACCTCATGGCATGTCCGAGTATGGGGCAGCTTGCTATAGCTGAGCTACCGGATCTCACCACGCTCTGTGTGGAGCTTACGTTCTGGGATGCAGACCATCCAGAAGCGATTATCGCTCTGGATACGCTGCTGGAAGCGTTGGGGTTACTTACGCCAGTGACCCGAAACGAGATCTTAGAACTGCGGCACTTACTTGGCTCGGTGCGTCTCGCAGAGAGTGATTTGGACTACCTGTATGGACGCATTCGTCCAGACGCAACTTGGCAGCGTCCAACAGGGCGTGACACGTCTGATACGCTCCGCTTGATTGTTCAACAACTTGCAACAGCCCGGGTTCAGATGCCTGAAGTGCAACATCCGTTGGTGAACTTTATACGTCTTCTGGTCGACACCTACCCACAACATGTACATGCGCTCATGGTAGACCTCGTCCGCTGGGAGCAGCAGCTTACGGCGCGCTTAGGTCTACAACCGCGCCCAGTAATCACCGCCCTGCCTTTATCGCCAAGCCTGTTGATCCAACTTACATTGGCTCCTGGTGGTATCAAGCCTGATGTGAGTCGACCTGCAACCGTTGAGGTTCTGCTTGATGCTTGGTTATTCCCCGATCTAGAGCGACCTCTCGCCATACGTGAGCCAGGAACCTTGGCTACGGTCATGGCGCGGTTGACGCAATTAGTTCACGAGGCGCAGCAGTCCACCACTGCTGAACTGTGGGTCGAATTTCTCCTCCCGCATGAGATTATTCATTGTGATGTCGATCAGTGGTGTATCGAATTAGGTTCACGCATCCGTCGCGAGCGACCAATTGGTAAGAAGTATCCTGTCGTTGTGCGTTCACTTGATCGGATCGAATACTGTCAGCGCGAGGCTCATTTGCGCTTACGCTGGCAGGAGCGCTGGCAACAACTGCAGAATCTGCAAGCCAATGCGCTCGATCAAGCCATCATCACGGTAGATATGCGAGCGGTTGCCTGCATCGATCGTGTCGAACGTGATCTTGGTCTAGATCGTAACAAAGAAAAGGTCATCTTACTGCTGACGGCTTTTACCACTGATAAGTTGGATGATCTCTTCGTGTTCCTAGATCTTGCCCTTGAGTTTGGCCTACCAGCAGTACTCTTAACCCGGCGGGGGTGTGGGAATCCAAGCGACACTGCACATGAGCTCAAGCGTGCGATCGCGGATGACCGCTTTGAAAATCTCCCCTATGTGGTAAAAGATCAACGCACCCAGGCAGAGGCTGAGGATCACATTGGACACGCGCTCACGCTGCTCTGGGACAATCCTCAGCGCATCCCGCCGTCAATGGTCTATCGCAACAATCAATTGTAAGTGAGCAGAATCTGATGAATGATCAACCGTGGCGTTTTACGGGTGGAGAACCACACGACGGCATCAGGGAGTTACCGCCGCCGCCAAGCTGGCGTATCTTTGGCAATCCCAGCAAGACCCGTGGGGCGACCTACCAAGCGCACCAGCGCGATGGGGATGTGTCATCTGCCGAGATCGAGCTAGTCAATGCCGCGCTCCTCCTTCGTCGCCCACTGCTGGTGACCGGAAAGCCAGGAACGGGAAAATCGTCACTGGCCTATGCGGTGGCATCAGAGTTGAGATTGGGGGCAGTACTGCGTTGGCCCATTACGACCCGCTCAATACTGCACGAAGGACTCTACGACTACGATGCGATTGCGCGTCTCCAAGATGCAAGTCTGCACCAGAACCAGGGCATGCCACAGCGCAGACGCAGAGCGCCTGCAATTGGTAAATACATTCGTCTGGGGCCATTAGGCACCGCGCTCCTCCCACACGATATTCCTCGCGTACTGCTGGTTGATGAGCTTGACAAGAGTGATGTAGATCTCCCCAACGATCTGCTCCACGTCTTCGAGGAGGGCGAATACGAGATCCGTGAACTGTCCCGCCTAGGAGCAGCCCACAGTGAAGATCTGCAAACCTGGGATGGCGACCAGACCACCATTCGTGGCGGGATCGTGCAGTGCAGCACCTTTCCGCTCGTTATCTTTACCAGTAATGGCGAACGAGATTTCCCGCCTGCCTTCCTCCGCCGCTGCCTGCGCTTAGAAATCCAACCACCCGGCCCAGAGGAGCTACGGGCGATCGTTCAGGCTCATTTTGCAGCCCATCTTGAACAACACCCTGATGACAACCTCCTTGCGCGAGTTGAGCCATTGATAAAAAAGTTCTTGGAACATCGTGGCGAGGGTGATCTCTCAACAGATCAACTTCTCAATGCCGTCTACCTCGTAACCCAAAATATTGATCCGTTGAGCCGCCCGGTGTTAGTAAAATCTGTTTGGAAATCGTTGAGTAGCCAGTGATATTTGATCAGTTTATTAAACGAATACAGATTGGTATACCCGAGATTAGTGCAGAAGATATTGCCGATGCACTCTATCTTGTGCGGTACCTCAAGTCAGTGGATAGGTCACCTGCGCCACCTCTTTCCGCTGAACATGGTGACGAATTACCACCACCACCACCGCCACCACTTAGTGGCGGTGATTCTCCTGTCTTGCCAGGCATGTCTGAGCTAAACCCATCCCCCGCTGACCCGGGGCGCACCCCAGGATTATCCCCTCAGCCTGCGGCTGGACTTTATGCTGGCCCGTGCTACGCAAACGAGAGGCTGGATCTGGATTTTCGCACACCAGTCGCATCATCATTGCCAGATCGTACTGGAATCATGCGTAGCTTGCGTCTTCTGCTCATGCGGGTCGCCTCGCGCACAGCACAAGATTTGGATGAAACACGCACCGTAGAGCGTATCGCTGATACACGTGTCTGGCAGCCTGTGATGTGCCCACGGATGGAACCGCGCTTTCGGGTGGTGCTGATTCTCGATGATACTCCTTCAATGGCAATCTGGCGCAGCACCGTAACCGATCTTGTGCAACTCCTTGAGCGCCATCATGCGCTCCGCAACCCGCGATCCTATCGCCTCACGTTCATCGAAGGTAAACCCTTTCTGCGCCCAGGATTACATGATGCTGGTAGCCTGCCTCGACCAGCAGATAAAGAAGTTGCTGACCCCACTGGACGTACGCTCATCATCTTGGTCAGCGATGGGGTTGGCACTGCATGGCGCAGTGGTGCCATGGCACAGACGCTGACAGCATGGGCACGCTACAGCCTCGTGAGTATGCTGCATGTACTGCCTGATGGGTTGTGGGAGCGAAGCGGCTTGGGTGCCTGGCCGTCAACGCAGGTGGTAGCAACGCAACCCGGCCCCCCCAACAGCCGTCTATCCTACTGCCTCCCTCGCAGTTCACGTCATGCTCGCAACAATGCCAACGCGGTCTGTTTGCCGGTCTTCAACCTGCATCCCCATCGTGTTGCCCAATGGGCGCAATTGGCGGTGGGTGTTCCTGGAACCACCCTCGCCGCCTATGCTATGCAGCTTGGCCCAGATACTCGTATACAGGTGGCGCAGGATGAAGAACTCGATGCCGCCGCTATTATCAAGCGATTCAAGAGCAGCGCTTCGCTCACTGCCCAACGGCTGAGTGGTCTCTTGGCCGTGGTCGCACCACTGAACCTTGCAGTGGCCCGCTTAGTACAGCGTGCCTTGCTCCGCGACTCAGACCTCACTCATCTGGCGGAAGTCTGGCTGAGCGGCCTGCTGTACCGCGATGCAAAGCTCAGCAAAGGCACAACAAATTCAGAAGAGATCATCTATGAGTTCTATCCGGGGGTACGTGAACGTCTACACGCCCTCGTTCCTTCCACCGACGCATTTGCCGTACTCCGCACCGTCTCTGCCTATATTGGTTCGCGTTTGGGGCAGCCCCATGACTTTCGGGCTTGGCTCAATGAGGGCAACCCCTTTGCTGAAGATGATCCCCGTCGTCCCTTTGCTGCGGTGGCGGCTGAGGTGCTGTACGGCTTTGGGGGGGCATACCGTGAAGTAGCGGAGCGCTTGGCACGGGCTAGTAGCCTTCATAAGCATGCGTGGCTGTCATCGGTACAGATGGGCAGCATCCCGTTGCTGCCCATCGCTGATGCCCTTCCTCCTGGGTTACGCGGTTATGCGGATATCCTCGAGCAACTCTTCGCATCACTAAGCGAACCGATGGAGATTGCCCGTCGCCTTACGAAGCAGCCTGTACTGGCTGTAGCGCTACGTAGTCTGGTTGGAAAGTCTCTGCGCATTGATGATGTAGCCCTACATATCGCTGCTGATCAGCGTGATCCTCTCTCGCAGATCACCCTCTCTGGTGGCTACGTGGAGCGCAGCATTGGGACAGCGATCACTATCCAGATCCCGCCCCTATCGCACCAGACAGATCTCGCTGCAGCCCAGGAACTCTTGGCTGCGATGCCGCTTGATACTCTCCCACCAGTTGCCGCGTTACCGCAGTTACACCGCCTGCCGCAGACGCGCAACCCCAATTTTTCTGGGCGCAAAGACGATCTTTTATTGTTGGCACGCGCAATCAAGAGCGAAGATCACGCTGATGAGTTCAGCCCAACTGGTGCGATCACGGGACTCGGCGGTATCGGCAAGAGCCAACTCGCGATCGAATTTGCTCACCGTTACGGTCAATTTTTCGCCGGCGGCGTCTTTTGGCTCTTATTTGCTAACCCTGATAACATCATGTTTGAAATTGCCGCCTGTGGAACTGCACTCGATCTCCCCGACTTTACCGACCTGACCATCAATGAGCAGGTGCGGCGTGTCCAGGCTGCCTGGGCCAAGTCGATTCCCCGGCTCTTGATCTTCGATGGCTGTGAGGACGAAGCGCTGTTCACGGAATGGTGTCCAACCAGCGGCGGTTGCCACGTACTGATCACCAGTCGGCAGGGCATCTGGAGTCAGCGACTCGGGATTGATACGGTAACGCTTGGTGTGTTGAGTCGATCTGAGAGTATCACACTCCTGCACCAGTACCGTCCCGATCTCAGCAACACCGATGCCGATCTGTTGGCGACCGAACTAGGTGACCTACCCTTAGCCCTACACCTCGCCGGGTGTTTTCTGGCTGGGCCGGGGAAGCAGTTCACCGTAGCACACTATCTGGAGGAACTCCGTAGTCCACGCCTCGTTGAGCTTTTACTATTCCTTGATCGTGACGACCTGTTGCCGCTTGGCCACAAGCAAAATGTTGCCCGCGTCTTCGCCTTGAGCTACGAGCAACTCGATTCCCAAGCGAGCGAAGATACCCTAGCGCTGAAGGTACTTGTCCGCGCAGCGTATCTGGTGCCGGGGGAGAGCGTACCCACAACACTGCTGCTGGCGACATTGAGGCAAGCTGCTAATGATCTGGACGCCAAACGTACCGCCCAGCACGCCCTAGATCGGCTGGTCGAACTGGGGCTAATCGAGCTTGAGAGTAATGATGCACTGCGCATGCATCGCCTCGTGGGGGCCTACGTGCGGCAGTTCAGCAATGATAACGAGGCACAAGGAGACGTAGAACAGGCAGTCATTGCCGAAGCCGCCAACCTTGCTACTACACCAACCCTTGCCCCTATCAGCGCCTTTCTGCCCATTTTACGCAGCGTCACCGAGATGGCCCTAGAGCGCAACGATGAACAGGTAGCGGCGCTATGTAGCTGGCTAGGGCAGTTCTTGCGTCGGATGGGCGGCTATACGCTGGCGCAACCACACCTAGAGCGAGCACTTGCTATCAGTGAAGCAGTGCTTGGACCCAAACATCTCGCTACGGCTAACCACCTCAACCAGCTTGCCCTGCTCCTGCATGCCCAAGGAAACTATGCTACGGCTCGTCCACTCTACGAGCGCGTCCTGGCAATACGTGAGCAGGCGCTGGGGCCGGAGCATCCCGATACCGCCCAAAGCCTCAACAACCTCGGCACGCTGCTCCAGGCCCAGGGCGACCTAACCGGAGCACGGCCCTATCTCGAACGCGCCCTGGCGATCTATGAGCAAGTACTGGGGCCAGATCATCCCACAACCGCCCAAAGCCTCAACAATCTGGGCGTTATGCTCCAGACCCAGGGCGACCTAGACGGGGCGCGACCCTACTTTGAGCGGGCGCTGGCGATGAGAGAGCAGGCGTTAGGGCCGTCCCATCCCGGCACCGCCACCAGTCTCAACAATCTGGGAGCACTACTGAGTGCTCAGGGCGACATGGTGGGTGCACGCCCGTACTATGAGCGGGCACTGGCGATCCACGAGCAGGTACTGGGGCCAGCACATCCCACAACCGCCCAAAGTCTCAACAACTTGGGGACACTGCTCTACAATCAGAAGGACTTGGAGAGAGCACAGTCCTACTTCCAACGCGCCTTGGCGATCCATGAGCAGGTGTTGGGTTTATCACATCCCGATACTGCTACGAGCCTCAATAATCTGGGCGAGTTGCTCCAAGCGCGGGGCGATCTGGACGGAGCGCAGCCTTGCTTCGTGCGGGCACTGGCGATTCGTGAGCAGACACTGGGACTGGAGCATCCCGACACCGCTGCCAGCCTGAACACCCTGGGCTATCTGTTGCAAGCCCAAGGTGATCTAACTGAGGCTCGGCCCTATTTCGAGCGGGCGCTGGCGATTTATGAGCGGGTGCTTGGAACTGACCATCCCATGACCATGCAGAGTCGTAGGAATCTCGCAGATCTCGTTGAAGCCCGTCGCACCTCCTTCAACATACCCTTTGATCTCGAACTGGTTATTACGCGCAGCGACACAGGCTATGTCGCTGACGCCCGCCTCGACAACCCTGAGAGCCAGACCGCCGTGACGCTCACTACTGCTGCGCCACTGACTATCGATCCCCAATCGCTGCTCGCCCTAACGAACGATCTGACGGCCTACGGACAGGCGCTCACCACCCAGGTCTTCCACGCCCCGGCGCTGCGCGACGCCTGGCTGCGGGTGCGCGCCCTGGCCGACGGGGTCAACCGCCCGCTGCGCCTGCGTCTGCGCCTCGACGCGGCGGCCCCCGAGTTGCACGCCCTGCGCTGGGAGAGCCTGCGCGATCCGCTGACTGGCGCACTCCTGGCCCTCGACACGCGCCTGCGCCTCGTGCGCGAGCTCGCTAATGCCGAGACCCGTCCGCTTACCCTGGGGCCAAGGCCCGAACTGCGCGCCCTGCTCACCGTCGCCAGCCCGCGCAACCTCAGCGCCTACGGCCTCGCCGATCTCGACGTAGACAACGAGGTGCGCCGCGCCCGTGCTGCCCTTTGGAGCATCCCGCTAATGGTCGTGGGTGATACCGCTAATGCGGTCGCGCCCCGCGCCACGCTCACCAGCATCAAGGCTGCGCTGCGCGACGACCCGGCCATCCTGATCCTGGTCGCCCACGCCCGCCCTACCGACAAGGGCACGGTGCTCTACCTCGAGGACGAGGAGGGCCAAGTGGAGGTCGTCAACGACGCTGCCTTCAACACCATGCTCAGTCAGTTAAACCAACTACCGCTGCTAGTCATCTTGCTGGCCTGCGATAATAACAGTGTGCTTTCCACTTTTGGCCCACAGTTGGTACAGGCCGGGGTGGGTGCAGTTGTAGCAATGCAGACCAAGCTCTCGTTCAGCGCGTCCCGCAATTTCCTGCCCACACTCTTTCGCGAACTGGTGCGCGATGGTCAGATCGATCGTGCCGTGGCAGTGGCCCGCGCTGCACTGCGCGACGGGGTCGAATGGGCCACGCCTGCGGTGTGGCTGCGTCCCCGCGACGGCAGGCTCTGGCGCGAGACACCTATTACCATGTTCGGGGATCGCTATACCGGCGACACCATCGGCATCAGCGGCAACGTCGGCACAGTACAACAAGTCACAATCAGTGGTGGTAGCGTCGGCAGTGTCATCGGCGGCCAGATCAACACCGGATCAGCGTTGCCGCCCTTCACTGGGCGCGATACGAGAGACATTGTCCACCAGCGCCAACTCCTCGAAAGCCACCGGCGCACACTGGCCCATTATCTCCAACAGGGTGCGCTCTTCGGGGAAGTTCACACTTCACCACATGTGATGCACGGCATCGCCGATGCGCGCGCCGGGATTGCCAAGGCCAAAGCCGCCCTGGCCGCGCTTGGGGAGCCGGTTGAAGATCTGCCGGATGATACGCCATGAGCCAAGCTACTGATCTCAGTGAGTCTAACAGAACCGCTGTGCTATACTGCGTCTATGGATCAGAAGACCTTATGGCAACAGTATCAGGCGCTGCCCGCAGAGGTGCAGCAGCAGATGCTTGATTTCTTGGCCTTTCTCCAGGCAAAATACGGTTCCACACCTCATTCGCAGCCTGCCCTGGGAGATCTCGCTCAGGAACCATTTGTGGGAATCTTCGGCGCCACGGTCGGATCACCCAGAATGACCGTACTCTGGACGTCGTGGAAACAGAGTTGGAAGTAGAGCGCGGCGCGTTGCTCTTGATCCATGCGCTTCTCTCGCTCTTGGCTGGCTAACAGCCCAAGACGATTAAAGATTGTCTGGGTCATCATCCCCACCGGGTAGCGCTTGATGCTGAAGGCTCGCTCGTTGAGCATCTCGATGATGCTCCCCGTGAGGAATTGGTAGGTGCCGCGCATCTGCAACGTGTAGTCGAAGGTCGGCTCGACGTGCCCGATGAAGGCGCGCAGCGGCTTGGTTGCGCCCAGCAGCGCCCGTGGCAGGGGGGCGATCTGATCGCCTAGCGCGGCAGTGGCATGCAAGACCTGGTGGGCCACGCCGCCTGGTGGCACGAGGTCCGCAAAGGCGCTTGGCCCCATGCTCCCCGCCGAGCAGCAGGCGTGCGCGTACCAGATGGCACCATCGGGCTGCCAGTTTGCCAAGAGACGCTCCGGATCAAGCGGCTCGTAGGTCTGGTCAACCAGCCAGCCGAGTTGCCTCTGCATCTGCACGCGATCGTCGAGGGGGCCGGTCATGCCGTGGCTGGTGGTGACGATCAGGTTGGGACGGCTTGCGTCCAAGGCGCGGATCAGATCCTCCGCTCCGCCCTGCCCCTGCTGGCCATCGAGAAAGATCGCCCGTGGCCCAAGATCGTCATCTGCGGCATAGCGCCGATAGAGCCGCGCCGCAATCGCGTTACGCATCAGCCGGGTTATATCATGCGCCCCATGGTCAACCGCCCAGATCAGCGGTGTATCCACCTGGGTTGCGGCGTCGGCCCAGTCGCTGCGTAGGGCGGTAATGTAGCGCTCTAGGGCTGCGCCGGTCAGATCGAGGCGTCCGACGAAGCGTTGCGGGGCGCTGTTGAGCATAAACTGCAGCTTCCAGGGAATCGCGGCTGGTGTGGCATAGATCAGCAGGTAGGCGGGCAAACGCTGATCATCCTCACCATACTCGCTGATCGCCAACTCTCTCCCCGTAGCCGGGTTGAAGAGGGTTACGTGACGCAGGCGCGACGCTGCCTTGTAGCGCAAGACCAGACCGTCGCGGTCACGGATCAGTTGCTGCAGCGGTTCGGGGGCGTCAGCGGCGAACGCCTGCTGTTCATGGGAGATGGCTTCGTTGTAGGGGAGAATGACACCCCATCGCGCCGCGCGCCAATCGCGCAGGTCGAGTGGCTCTGGACGCACTGCACTGGCTTGGGGTTTGGGCGCGTGGGCCTCGATCCAGTCGGTGACATCCTCAAGCAGTGCGTCGCGCACCGTGTGCGTTCCGGTCCATGCGTTGATCTGAAACGGCCCCTCGGTGGGTTCTTCAGGCGGAAGGTACTCTTCGTCTGTGACGGCTACCACGGGGCGATCCGTTGCTGCTAGTGGGTCATCGCCCAAGGTAGGTGCCGGTGTCGGTGTCGGAACGCTTAGCCTGAGTTGATTGTAGAGCATCCAGGCGGTGTAGCGATTGGTGACATCCCCGTGGTCGTTGATGGCAACATGCGCCGTTTCGCTGATTGGCAATGCGCCATTGACCGCTATGATGCGTGCCGATGCGGTGCTGATCGGGTAGTAGTCGCCGGGGCTCTTGATCGTCAGATCCTGATGCGTAATACCAGATGGGCCATAGCCACCGAGCGCCGCGTAGATGGTGTCGAAGAGACCCGCCGGGTTTGGCTCGCCCACTTCGCCCTTCAGGTGCATGGCCAACCCGAAGTATTGGTGCAGGGGCTTGTCATGCTTACTATAGGTCAACATGATCGGCTGACGAACCCGTTCCGGTGCACGAACGTAGCCGCCCGGTCGCCCACTCTTCGGTACTTTTTCAGCAAAGCAGTAGCGCGAGACGGCTGGTTGAAGCAGGAGCAGGGACTCGACGGCGCGCGGCGACGCGGCGCTGCAGAGCGCCGCAAGCATGACCCGACATCCATAGGAGTGGCCCCCCAAGTGGAGACGCAGGTCGGGTAGCGCCAGCAGGTCGTGCAAGAGCGAGCAAACCCCGCGTGAGCCAACGATCCCGGCCCGCTTCTGCATCATGTAGACGGTCGCGTAGCGCAGTAACTGTCGCCCGCTCTGGTCCAAATTTCCAGCAGCATTGGGTTTGTCGCCCCATGGATCGACATCGTCTGGCACCTCCTGGATCTCGCCCGAGGTCTGCGGAGGAGGCAGCGCCATTCGCCGTGCGATCGCCAAGAGGTCATCGGGTATCAGCGCATCGCAGCCCATCTCATCGTCGGAACGCACCAGCGCGACTAGCAGCCTGGCGAGTTCGTCAGCAGCGGCCTGATTGAGTTCGGGCTGGGTGGCGAGTTGGCGTAAGCGGTCACGATCAGCGGGCGGTGCCTCATCAACGAACAGATCGATGAGTTGCTGCACGGTGGTGGCATCGCCCGCAAGTTGTGGCCCCTGCTCTGCCGTCGTAAGCAGCGCCACACTGGGCCAGAAGACGCTCACGACCGCCATGCGAGCGAGATCGAGCCCATGCTGCTCAGGCAAGACCGAACCTAAGGCCTGGAGCAATCGCTCATTCAAGCCCTGCACATCGGCGAATACATTGTTCCAGCCATGCGAGAAATAGAAGATCTGGTCGTACAGACCTTGACGCGCCGCATCGAGCAGGTGCGCCCGCGCCGCTCTACTCGTGCAGGCCCCCTCTTTATCGAACGCAATGACATACCAGGGTAGCTGCCGATCGGTAGTGATCGCCAAGGTTCCGAATGGGCCGCCGTTAGACTCCGTTGGTTCTGCCATGCCCATGGTCGCCTCCTCTTAGAAGCTGTCTGAAAAGCCGGGGGGCACACGCTGGAGTGCCGGCTTTAGCCGGCTAAAGCCGGCACTCCAACACCAACCCATAGACTTTTCAGACAGCCTCCTAGAATCCTACTGGTTTATGCCTCTGGGAACGCGGGCGTCCCGCCCTCGCGCCCAGAGGGCGAGACTGGAATCCATCCCTTCGGACTGGGGAAGGATGCGCGGGAACATGGTTCCCGCGCGCACCCTACCTACACACCTTGGTCATGGTTGAATGGCAAGCGCACAGCCGGGTCGCCAATCAGGGCGTAGTTGCGTGCATCGTTGCGCGCCTTCCAGTAATTGGTCACATCAGAGGGCGTGATCTCTTGATTACCATCCTTGATCTTTTGCAAGAGTTCGACAAGGCTGGCAGCATGCGCTGCTTGTACCATGTTGAACTGATCAGTCGCCGCACCAAGCCGCTTCCCCTTCGCAATAAGGCTCAGAATATCCTCAAAGCTCTGGGTTTGGCGAGGAATACGCTCTGGCCCTTGGAAGCTATAGTTCCAGGCTCGATCAACGTGACCCAGCACGGCCAAACTGCCGTGGAGTAGCAACTGCTGCGGGAGCCGTGCGACCATGGGAAAGGGAGCGACCTGGGGGGGCCGTTCTATACCATCGGTAAAGACAAACTGGTCTTCGTGGGGGCTACCGGCACCATAGCAGGCGAAGAGAATGGCAACCATGCCCTCGACGCGAGTAGAAGTATCAAGATCGGCGGCGGTAAACCAGTGTTCACGCCGATTATCGCCCTCGCCGCCCCACTCTTGGCAGAGGAGTGCGCCCTGCCACGCGAGGTAATCGGCGGTTGTCCCCTCCTGTAGCCCCGCCCCATGCGTGGCGAGCATCAGGATTGCGGGGGGACGCCCATCGTCGTTACCAGTGAGAATAGTGCCGAGATTGGCTCTACTGGCGCTACCCACCGGCTGGACGGACTGCTCCTGATAACGTACCGGCGCACCATCACCAAGAAACAGGCGTTGGCTAAAGCCAAAACGCCCCGCTCCGCTATTAGGGTCATCGTGACATGTAGCCGCAAGCGGCGTGATCAACTGCTGGGCCGACTCGTGCGTCGGCAGATCATCCGGGTGCTTCGTACCAAAATAGGCGATCTCCCGGCGCGGGTAGCGAGCGGCATCGTTCTGCTGTTCAAACTGAATCACCCGTTCGGCATAGCGGGTGTAGGCCTCCCAGTCGTGCCGACCCGTAGCGTCGGTGAAACAGACCCGGCCAACCGCCCAGAAGATGTCTAACTGGTACTGAAATTCATACGGAATATAGGCTTGATCACCTGAGAAGAGCGGGCCTGGTCGTCCTGCGAGCATGAGATAGAAGGGCACACCCTCACTTGGCTTCACCGGGCCTTGTGCAGCCCCATAGTGGGAGGCCCACACATTGGCTGCTTGTGGCACCTCCTCTCTCACGGGATAGATCATGACGGGCGGAAGCGTATGCCAATGCGCTTTGTGATGGCGAGGATGTCTGTTGCTACGCGCATACCATGCCCCACAGGTCTCACCATCACGAAAACAGAGGTGCGCCGGATTGAGCGTAATGCCCTGTTGCTGGGCGCGATGCATGATCAGCGGTGTTAACTCCTTGAGCAGCCGACAACTATCGTGAGCACTGACCACCACGGCCCAGCGGCTCGCGGCGAGATCGTTATCGTCAATGCCATCTACGGTACCAAGGATGGGGATCTTGGTTCGCTTCTTCGCCAAGTGAAGCAAGTGCAATGCTGACGAATCGGGCCGCGCCTGTGCAAGCTCACTCCCATAGGGCGCATCGAGCGTGAGGAGATAGTTGCCAGAACGCGGGTCAATTCCATTGATCGGGCGAGCCTGCTGTTCAGCGGCTGTCCCGCCCCCACGGATCAACGAAGGCAAGTGGTCGGCGTTCCATACCCGGTCGGGCTGCAGCGCTGGCATGTTCTGCTGCGTAATGAACTGGTCAAGGTCGCGTGCTACCTGCTCGGCAAGAATCTGAATTGATTGCACCTGATCACGCAAGCGCGCAAGCTGGGATTGGTGGGAGTCTCGATCTGCCATAGTGAGGTTTCTCTCTGAGGCAACGAGCTTTGTTGAAATTGGGTATCCTACGGTGCCGCCGGCAACATATAGCGCTCGCGCTCCTCTTCGGTGAGCCTGGGGAGGTAACGGTTTTGCCTAATCCAATCGAGCAGGTCGGTCGCCAGGTCAATGCGCGACAAGCACATGGTCAGGTCGCCTGAGCCCGAAAGCGCGTACTCGCCGTCGGGGCTGAAGGCGACGGCGTTGACTGCACCTGTATGGACAAGGAAGATCTGAATTGGGTGGCCGGTTGCCACGTCCCACAGCCATACGGTGTGGTCGCTCGACCCGGAGAGGGCCATCGTTCCATCCGGGCTGAAGGCGACACTCCACACTGTGGCGGTATGGCCGCGCAAGGTGCGGATGTTCTCACCCGTCGCGACGTCCCAGAGGCGCACGGTCTGGTCGCCTGACCCTGAGAGGGCCATGCTCCCATCGGGGCTGAATGCCACGCTATAGACTGCCCCGCTATGGCCGTGGAAGGTGTGGATGTTCTCGCCCGTGGCGACGTCCCAGAGGCGCACGGTCTGGTCACCCGACGCGGAGAGGGCCGTTCTCCCGTCCGGGCTGAAGGCGACACTTCGCACCCAACTCGTATGGCCGTTAAAGGTGCGGAGGCTCTCGCCCGTGGCGACGTCCCACAGGCGCAGCGTCTGGTCGCCAGATCCGGAGAGAGCTGTTCTCCCGTCCGGGCTGAAGGCTACGACATTTACTGCATCGCTATGGCCGTGAAAGGTGCGGATGTGTTCACCTGTGGCGACGTTCCAGAGGCGTAGGGTCTGGTCTCTTGACCCGGAAAGGGCCATTGTCCCGTCTGGACTAAAGACAACACTATGCACTGCTCCGCTATGACCGCGGAATGCGCGGATGTAGCTATGCGTTGTTGCGTCCCACAGATGTAAAGTTGCATTAGCCAGACCGGCGAGTAGAGTTGCGCCATCCGGACTGTAAGCCACCGCAAATGCCGCATTCTGATTGGAGAATATGATTGGGCGGGGGCGCGTCACATCCCACAGGCGCAAGGTATGGTCGGCTGAGCCGGAGAGAGCCCGCCCCCCGTCCGCGCTGAGGGCGACACTCAAGACTGTGTCGGTATGGCCCTTGTAAGTAGCGAGCGCTTGCGCGGTTACGACATCCCACAGTTTCAGACTGCCATCGCGTGATCCGGAGAGCGCAAAGTCTCCTCCCGCCATAAAGCCCACACTCAATACCGCATCGGTATGACCGCTGAGGGTGCGGATTCTCGCGCCAGTGGCAACTTTCCACAGTCGTAGGGTGCGATCTTCTGACCCAGAGAGAGCGGTGCTCCCATCCGAACTGAAGGCGACACTCCAGACAGTTCCCGTATGACCACTAAATGTGCGGATGTTCTCGCCGGTCGCAATATCCCAGAGGCGTAGCGTCTGGTCGCCTGATCCGGAGAGAGCCATTGTTCCATCCGGGCTGAAGGCCACACTCCACACTATACCGCTATGACCGCTGAAGGTGCGAATGCTCGTGCCGGTCGCAACGTCCCAGAGGCGCAGCGTCTGGTCGCCTGATCCGGAGAGAGCCATTGTTCCATCTGGGCTGAAGGTGACACTATAGACTGCGGCGGTATGACCGCTGAAGGTGTGAAGGCTTTCGCCCGTGACAACATCCCAGAGGCGTAGAGTCTGGTCGCTAGACGCGGAGAGGGCGGTTGCCCCGTCCGGGCTGAAGGCGACACTATAGACTGCGGCGGTATGACCGCTGAAAGTGCGGATACTTTCGCCCGTGGCAACATCCCAGAGGCACAGCGCCTGGTCGTCTGACGCAGAGAGGGCGGTCGTGCCGTCCGGGCTGAAGGCAACACTCCACACTGTACTGGTATGGTCGCGGTCGTTGAATGTACGGATAGCAGCCCCTTGCGCCGCTTGGTGCAGGAGTAGGGGTGCTTGATACTCGATGTGTTCAGTTTGTGGCACCGCCAGCAGCAGGGCGAGCGTCCGGCTTGGCTCATGGTTGAGGATCTGTTGTGCATCGACAAGCAACAACTGGCGGGCCGTCGCTACCTGGGCTGCTTCGGCAAGTGCAAGGTGGCTACGCATCTGGCCATAGAGCGAGAAGGCGATCGCGGCGAGGATCAGGACGAGGAGCAGCCCAACTGTGGTACCTCCGGCCAGCCAGCGCACCTGTTGGTTGCGGCGGCGCTTCTCTTCGGCTGCTTTGCGGAGTTTCTGGCATGCCGTCAGGAAGTCGCGCTCGCTTGCGGTGAGCAATCCTGCATTAGCCTCCACCCAGGCTTCCGCCTGCCTCAACGCATCACCGCGCAGCAACAATCCCTCAGAGCGTCCCTGCCGCTCCCAGAGGTGGGCCTGCTGCTGCAACGGGCTCAAATTGGCCTCACGCCAGGCCGCATTGTTGCTCTGGATCGGCGTGATGAGCCGGTCATGAACCAGTTCAAACCAGGTTATGCCTCGCCGCGGTGCAGCGCGCACGAGGTGCGCGTTGATCAGCGCGTGAATGGCACTATTGGCCAGCCCATCGGTACTCTGGCTACCCTGTGCGACCTGACCGCGAAAGCTCTGCTCGCTGATCAGTCGCTCGCACCACTCGCGGATCACCCGCTCCGGAACATCGCTTGCGATCGCTGCATCCAGAACAGCTTCGGCGTAGTATTGGCGCAACGCATGATCAACATCCTCAACCATCCCCAAGTCGTTCATAGTAATCGCGGTAGCTCCGACCTCCAGCCATGACCATAGTCGTCGGCAGACGACCTGGAGTTGCACGGGTTCAATGTAGGGGCCAGGCTGGCTCTCAACCACACCATCGAGCCGCTGCACCCGTACCTGGCGCAGGTCGCTGATGAGTCGTTCTACCACATCGTCGTCAAACTGCACGCCAGCTTGCTGCGCCGGGCGCTGCATCGCCTCTTGGGCGGCAGCCACTTCGAGCAGATCGAGGCGGAAGATCGTCCCCAACTGGGTCGGGAGGGGGCGCACATAGGGTTGCAGCGCTGCCAGATAGTCTTCGCGCATGGCGATCAAGGCCCAGCGTCCGCGCTGGCGCAGCGCGGTGCCGAGCTGCGCAAAGAACTCCCGCTTCACCTCGCGGTTCGCCAAGTCGGTGGTGAGCAGCTCCTCAAACTGGTCGAAGATCAGCACCACACTCTCATCAAGCCCGCGCTGCGTCAGATAGTCATCAATACTCAAGCCCGCCAGCGCATCAGGCGCGAGTTGCTCCTCAACCGGGCGGCTCTCCTCGAGTGCCTGGAGGGTGCTGAAGATGTAGCGATTAAACTCCGTGCGGGGCGGCTCCGCGTTGACGCGAATGATCGGCAGCACCTGAAAATCGCGTTCGCTCAACTTGGGAATGAGCGCAGCCTGGATTAACGATGTCTTACCGGCCCCTGACGGCGCACAGAGCAGCACAATCCGCTCGGCCACCAGCAGATTAAAGAGCTTGCGCACCTCGCTATCACGCCCGTAGAGCGTCTCGCCCTGCACAAAGGCCCGTGGGCCGACATAGGGATTCGGGGCTTGCCCGGAACTGGTCATGGTGGTCATGGTATGCCTCAGCTAAGGGAAGCAGAAACTTTTAAGCACCTTTCATGGGCAGACAGAACATTTGCTCGGTAAGCCACGGATAGGTAATTGGGATACCACGTAATGGCCCTCACCCCCTGCCCCCTCTCCCACGTTGTGGGAGAGGGGGGA